>JAFRLP010000189.1 GCA_017431185.1 Victivallales bacterium
CCCGCGCAAGAATGCGCGGGCACAGACCCCAGCACACCTCGACCTTCTTCCTTCTAGCCTCTTATGGAACGTCTAGTCATTCTCGGTTCCGGCCCCGCCGGTTGCGCGGCGGCCATCTATGCGGCCCGTGCCGGACTCAAGCCGTTGATTCTGGCGGGGATGCAGCCTGGCGGCTTGCTTACCCAGACCAACCACGTTGAAAACTATCCTGGATTTCCGGATGGCACCACCGGCTTCGACCTTACAGACGCAATGGCAAGACAGGCACAGCGCTTCGGAACCACCCTCAAATTCCAAGCCGCCACCAAGCTTGCCTTCTCCCCACATAACAACCGCATTCTCCTGGACGACGGCACCGAACTGGTTGCCGAATCGGTTGTCCTGGCACTGGGGAGCCGTCATCGCCTGGGACTTCCCGACGAGAAACAATTCCTGGGCAAAGGTCTCTCCTACTGCGCGACCTGCGACGGAGCGTTCTTCCGCAACCAGTCCGTCGCCGTCATCGGCGGCGGCGACATGGCGCTGGAGGAGGCACTGGCATTGACCGCCTTTGCTTCCGAAGTGCATGTGATCCATCGCCGCGAGGCCTTCTCCGCCACCAAGATCCTTGCCGACCGCGTACTGGCCGAACCGAAAATACGAATCCACTGGAACTGCCTCCCCCTGGGGCTGGAGGCCACTGAAACCGGCCGCGTCGCGGGTGTTCGCATCCAGTCCACAACCAGCTCGGAAGAGACACTTGTCTCCTGCACAGGCGTCTTCGTGGCAGTCGGAGTGCTCCCCAACACCGAACTTTTGGAAGGCACTGGCATTTTACTGGACGAGCAGGGTTATATTAAACTGCGCGATGCCGCGCGAAGCCTGACCAACCTGCAGGGCGTCTTCGCCGCCGGAGACTGCGCCGACCCGACCTACCGCCAGGCCATCGTCGCCGCAGGAATGGGCGCCAAGGCCGGCATGGATGCCGTACATTTCCTCTCTGAAACCGACAACCAACCAGGGCAGAAATAACGATGGAACAGAAACTAGTAGACTTGACCGCTTCCACTTTCGACCAACTCACCAAGCAAGGCACCTGGATCATCGACTTCTGGGCAACCTGGTGCGCGCCCTGCCGCATGCAGGGAAAACTCATCGATGAACACCTGGACGAACTGGCCGCCGCCGGCGCCGCCATTGGCAAGGTCAATGTGGATGAAGAGCCAGAGCTGGCCGCGCGTTTCGGCGTGATGTCCATCCCTACGCTGCTGATTTTCAAAGACGGAGCGCAGGTGCGCTCGTTTGTTGGCGTGCAGACCATCGACACCCTCAAGGATGCCATTCAATAAACCTATGGAATTGGCATGTCCGCATTGCAAGAAGCACTTTGACTTCGAGCCGGTGACCATCCTCACTCCGGACTCGGAACACCTGGCGGAACTCTTCCGGGGTTCGCTCAACAGCGTTGCCTGCCCTCAATGCCAGGCGATGCTCAATGTGCCCGTGCAGCTCATCTACCGGGACCACCAGCGGCCCTTCATGGCTGTTCAGCCACCACATCCGCTCCCACCCGAGGAAGAGGCCGCAATGGCCTTGCGCCTTGACGAAAGCGCTACCGAAGCAGCCCTGGACGAAGGGCTGGAGCGCCCCACAGTGCGGCTTGTTTTCACCCGCCCCGATTTCATCGAGAAGATCGCCCTGCACCGGCAGGGGCTGGATGACCGGATTGTCGAATACGCAAAGTTTCAGCTTTTCAACGGCGGTGCCGAAGGCATCAACCCACAGCGCCACCGGCTGCTTTTCGACTTCACCCAGCAGGCGGAGGACTGAATTGTTTTCCTGATCTATGACCGGAAGACCGGGCGCCCCGTCCGGATCCTCCAAGTGCCGATGGCGGAATTCCAAAACCTCGTGAAGGAATTCCAGACGAATTCGGAGGCGAGACAAGAACTGGAGCACTGTTTCCCTGGTTGTCGGGTGGACATTGACATGCTGCTGGAACCCCATAGCTGAATAGTTATAACTAACTTATGATAATATAGTTATGAAAAACAAGAAAAACCTTCAGCCTCCCGCCCACAATTCCACCCCCTGGAACAACCCCTTCGCCGGGTTAAAACTTGATTTGCCGAAAGAAGACCCCGTTGCTCTGCCGCCCCCACCTTCCCCTGAAGAGCAAAAACGCACGGCTTTGTCCAAAGAAGATCAGAAACTCTTGGAGGCCTTTGGTGGCAAAACCCTCTCGGTCGGCGGCGATGGCGTTCTCGCCCAACCGCACGGTCCGCGCGTCTCCTTCAATATCCAGCGCAAAGGCAAGGGCGGGAAAACCGTGACGTTGGTCCATGGCCTTCAGGCACTTGAATTGACGGATCAAATGACGCTGTGTTCCCAAATCCAGAAGGCCCTCGGCACTGGCGCGCGTTTCGAGGACGGCATCCTGCAAATCCAGGGTGACCAGCGCGACCGGGCACACAGCTGGTTTTCCCGGCAGGGTTTCCGTTGCTGATTTTCATGGCAAAGTTTTTCCCATTCACCGAAAGGCCAGAATAAATAATTCCTCTAAAATCACTTGTGATATTTTTAAAATTTTTCTTCCAATGACTTGCAAATGACTATCAAGGTGATATTTTAATTTCCTGTCCTTGTGACTCATCGAAAAGTTTTCCGACCCGTAGTGCATTTTCAGCATTGCCGTCGTACAAGCCCAACGGTGCGTCCCACCGCATTACGAGCCTGGAGGCTCCTTTCCTGATCTCTCGGGGGAAAGCCAACAAAATTCCGGGAACGCCTCATCTGTTTTTGAAAAACAATGGCTAAGAATCTGTATGTCGGCAACCTGAGCTATTCTGTTCGCGACGACGAACTCAACCAGCTCTTCTCGCAATTCGGGAAAGTCAGCTCCGCCCGAGTCATCACTGACCACGACACAGGCCGCAGCAAGGGCTTTGGTTTCGTGGAAATGCCTGAAGACTCAGAGGCAGAAGCGGCAATCGCCGCCCTTAACGGGCAGGAAAACAATGGTCGCACCCTCACCGTCAACGAGGCGAAGCCCCGTGAACCGCGCGCTCCTCGTCCCCATGGCGGAATGGGCGGCTACGGCCACCGTTAATTGCCATTGGCACTCGAAGAAAAAGCCCCGCGCCCAAAAACTTGGGCGCGGGGCGATTTCGTGTAACCAGGGAATCGTTTCTATGGTGCCACCGGTAGTTCCCCTGATTCGCTGGCATCCAGGATACCCTGGAGGAACTCCTTATCCATAAATTCGATATGGCCATCCGCAAAACCTACCACTGCCTTCTCATGCTCCCCCTGGCAGCAAACCATCAGAATGGTCTGTGATGGATGTTCAATCGAATTATGCGAAATTTTCTCGTTCCCGAAATAACGATACGGAGTCCCAGTGTCAGGGCAGTTAAGGATTTCCCTACTTGGATACAAATATTTGAGGAACTCATCCGATACCTCTGCGGGAGGCAGCATTTGATCATGATCCTCGGCATACAGGAGCAAACCCAACAAACATTGCTTCATATTGTTTGCGCAATTGAGCTGACGGACTTTTTCCCGTGATTGCGCCAATGCAGGCAACAGGATGCCAGCCAGAATCACTCCGCCTTCCATATGGTTGATTTCGCAACGAACCAGCGTTCCATTGGCCCCCACGGAGATACCGTCCAGCAAGGAGATTATCATCTGGGTGAATTCATACTCGTCCTTCGCCTCCAGAATGACTCCCTCCTCATCATCCGCATCCTCCTGACACAGTTCCTGCTTCAGGAAGTCACGGAACTCCACCAACGCCTCACTGAATTGTTCGGCACTTGTTTCTTGGCAGAATGCCAGATTGCATGTCAAACTCCCGTTGGACTCCTCGCCGCCAAAGCCAGCCCAACTGAGGTTGACGGCCAAGGCGTCCCCCAGCAGAATGCCTATTTTGGCCAAAGCAGGATGAACATCTACAAATTCAAATATCGCGTCAGATAACGAACGACCAAGCGTATCCAGCTGCAGCACACAATAAAGCATGGCATCATCGGGGAGGCCCTCCTCATACATCACCGACGGATCTCGCCGCCCCAGTGCAAGGTTCTGTTCCATCATTTTCCGCTGAGATTCTTCTCCAATAAGCAGGATGTTCTCGCCACTAGCGGGCATGCTGAACTCTTCTGGGAGGTCGTCAAAAAGTGGCGTGAACCCTTTCCACATTGTATTTAAGGGAATCTTTTCATCGACTTGAACCGCCACGGCAAACTGATCCGTATCAAAATCTGAGAAATCCTGAAAGCTAAGCACCACCTTCGCCCCCAGGCATCGCACGGCATTGAAGAAATCCTCGTTCATGAAGCTCGCTTCAAGTTCCTTCTGCAACTCAGGATTCGCCTTGAGAAGTTTCTGCACCATGTCCGCACAGCGATTGACATCCACATAGCAGAGGCCCATTGGTTTGGAGACCACGGCATTCAGCAGACGGGAGTTGGCCGCCTTATTTTGCGCAAAGATCGAGGAACCCAGAAGGCACACGATGGCGAACGCCACGACATAGAAGAGGTTTTTTTTCATGGTGATTGCCGAGTTTTTATTGGGAATTTCTTATGAAAGTCGTTGAATGAAGATTGTTTCCTGCTAACCATTTGTCCCCTGTAGGTGCCCTCCTGGGGAACCAATCCTTTCCTTATTAGGATGGAGGGTTATCCCCCCGACCTCCCTCCCCTTCAAATTTAACCCGGGGATTTAGAGAATGCAAGCCCGTTCCTGGAAAGTCATGAAAGTCATGTTGAGGAAGGGAAATCTTATGATTTTGGCCATGTCCTCTACAAGGGTGGCGAATTGAAGTTTATTTGCAGTGTGAACCGCGATTCCCGTTATTTCCTGCTAACCATTTGTCCCCTGTAGGCACCCTGCGAGGAACCAGCGTAAGCCTTAAGCCCAATCAGGTGCCTTCATGGAGAACAAAGCAAAATTAAAATGAACTATCGCCTAAAATGCATTAAGGCAAATAAACAACACCACGATACTAATTGTTATGAGCCCCATAATGAGGCCGAATAACGCATGGCCTGTGCCACGCCCTTCGGGATGCTTCTTGGCGTGAACTAATCCAATGATTCCCATAATCAGCGCAGGGATGCCGGTTAATAGGCAAAAAGCGAGAGATGCGATTCCAAGATAATACGCCCAGACCGCTGGCTTGTTCCGTGGGAAATAGAAAGGTCCGCATTGGATTGGACCATTGTTTGCGGGACTTACGGGTTGCTGAACGACGCCACCCCCTTGCCCTTGCTGAGGAATGATTCTGCCGCATTGGGGACAGCTCACGTTCTGATTTCTCGCATATATGGGAAAACTAGCCGTTACGCCACAGTAAGGACAGATCAAGGAATAATTCGGCGCCGAATTGGGAACCGGAGCGATGGGCGGGTTTCCCTGAATTGGAGGCGATGGTACAATGAAGATATGATTGCAGTACGGGCACTGGCATTGCTGGTTGGCAGCTGATTCGTCAACCGTCAACGGATTCTTGCAGGCAGGACAATTAAAGTTTAGATTCATGTTCAGGTCTCTCTATTTTTGGTATGCCATAATTGAAATTTAGCCAGACGAGGAGAAAGGCACCGTTGCTATAAGTTCCCCTGAATTAACCCTGATTTCACCACCCCGTTTCAAGCCGAACGGCAAATTTGAGAAAGGCAGACTTCTACCTCATCCCATGGGAACCTCACACGCAACTCCCGCAATGCCCTGATTCGAGTCCACAAAAAAATAATATGACTATCTTTGCCCAGATTACAAGCTGGAAAACTGGGAAAACTGACGAGCAATTGGCCTGTCGGCGCAGCATCCCGATACGCCCATTTCGGGCATGAAATCATGTCATGTCCGTAAAAGCGATCCGACGAAATTCCCCGACTCACGCGATGCACTGCGAAAGGACAAGGGAGCCAGAGATGAGTCCCTTATCTCGCCGGCCACGCCGTAGTCAAAGAAGCAGGAATGAGTTCCGCAGGATTCTGGCGCCTAAAAATAGAACCCTGAAACGACATCCTAAAACCGTTGCCTTAAATCAGTTCGCGGGATGGCTGAA
>JAFRLP010000190.1 GCA_017431185.1 Victivallales bacterium
AATTCAGTGTGCGTAGCGGCGGCGTCTCGCCGCCGTCAACACAACCCACGAAACACGACGTGTTTCATAGGAGTGTGCGTAGCGGCGGCGTCCTCGCCGCCGTCAACACAACCCACGGGACACGACGTGTTTCATAGGAGGACAAAGAGGAGACGGTCATGGCGTTGAATATAGCGCAATGCCTACGAAATGAGGCGGCGGAGCAGCCACAGCGCCCTGCCGTGGTGTTCAAGACAGGTGTATTAGAGACGGGCGAACCTGCCTACAGTCAATTGACCTTTGCCGAACTTGACCGGCGCAGCGATTCTCTGGCCTGGGGACTGTCCGAACTGGGACTCCGGCCAGGCATGAAAACCCTGCTGATGATTCGTCCCTGCCTGGATTTCTACGCACTGGTGTTTGCCCTGTTCAAGACAGGCGCCGTGCCTGTGATGATTGATCCGGGAATGGGGTGGATGGGCTTTCTGGACTGCGTGGCGCAGGTTGCCCCTGAGGTGTTCATCGGCATCCCATCCGCCCATCTGCTGCGGCTGGTCTGCGGACGCGCCTTTGCCAGTGTGAGAATCAACGTCTCCTTCGGGAGCAGATGGTGCTTCTGGGGCGGCACACGCCTTGCATCCCTGAAGGGAAAGAGTGAGCCGTTCAGCATTCACGAACCGTCTGACCACGAAACGTCCGCCGTGCTGTTCACGTCAGGCAGCACCGGCCCCGCCAAAGGCGTCACCTATACGCACGAGATTTTCCAGGCGCAGATAAGGATTCTGCGCGAGTTCTACGGCATTCGGCGCGGGGAGACGGACCTGGCGTGTTTTCCGCTTTTCTCGCTGTTCAGCATTGGCCTGGGGGCAACCGCCGTCATCCCGGACATGGATTTCACCCATCCGGCCCTGGTGGACCCGACCCACATCATCGAGCCTATTCAAAACAGGAAATGCACCTACTCTTTCGGCTCTCCGGCCCTATGGGACAACGTGGGACGATACTGTGCCGAACACCACGTGTGTCTGCCAGGCCTGAAACGCATTTTCATGTCTGGTGCCCCCGTGCCGCGCCGAGTCCACGACACCCTGCTGAACCATGTCCTCGACGCCGACGCCGAGACCTATACCCCATACGGCGCCACTGAATCCCTTCCCATCGCAAACTTCTCCGGACATGAAATGCTCTCTGGCACTGCCGAGGCAACCGCCAAAGGGGCTGGCGTATGCGTGGGAAAACCACTGTCACTCAACACCCTGCGCATTATCCGCATCACAGATGACCCCATTCCCGAATGGGACGATTCGCTGGTGTTGCCCGACGGGCAAATCGGCGAAATCTGCGTCAAGGGGCCAGTCGTCACCCGAGAATACTACCACCGTCCCGAAGCGACCCGCCTGGCCAAAATCGCCGAAGGGGACGATATCTGGCATCGCGTTGGCGACTTGGGATATCTGGACTCGCAAGGCAGATTGTGGTTTTGCGGACGCAAGGCGCATCGCGTCGTCACGGAACACGGTCTCCTCTGCTCCGTGTGCTGTGAGGCCATTTTCAATGCAGTGCCTGGCGTGCATCGTTCAGCCCTGGTGGGACTGGGCTCACGCCCCCACCAAACTCCTGTCATTGTCATCGAACCAGAGGAAAAGGAGTATGCGCGGTTGTCCAGCGCTCCCGAACTGTTCCTGGAACGCGCCGAAAGCAATGCGTTGACCCGCGATATCAAAAAAGTGCTGTTCCGACGCGATTTTCCCGTGGATGTCCGCCACAACGCCAAAATCAACCGCGAGGAACTCGCCCGCTGGGCAGCCAGCGCCTCCACAGCCCCTCTCTGACCAGGATAAATCACCATCGGTCTGGAGAACGATTTGCTAGAATAGCCTTTCCATTTTGTTTGCATTTTATTGCTCTTTTAGTAAAATTACATATTATTTCACGTAATATTAAATAACATTAAAAATTAATTTTTCTGTTTGACAACGAACCCTTTTGTGATATATTATAGATAGATTCTTAGTTCAGGGCATTGGATTCGGAATGAAAAGCAAGGAGGTTTCCCATGTCGAATTTTGACACGGCAATGAAAATGCTGTTCGAGAGCGACCAGGCGGTCGCGGATGTGTTCAATGCATGCGTCGGCAAAGGCCAGAGGCTCATCGATGCCTCAATGGTGCGCCCCGCCACGGAGCGTGAACTCGATCTTATCCGCCATTCAAACCGCAAATGGCACTCACAGGAGAGGATAAAGGATGTGGTGCGCTGCATCAAGTGGAACCAGGAGGATCCAGACGACTGCCTGCTTCTGGGTCTGGAAAACCAACTGCATCCCCATTACCTCATGCCCTGGCGGTTGCAAGAGTCATATCACCTCTTTTTCGGACGGCAACTGCGCAGCCAGAAACGGAGTGACAAAGGCAAGCAGAAGCAGAGCAACAATTCGGCGGAATTCCTCAGCGGCTGCCCCAAGGGGACGATGTTCACCAGGGCTCTGACCATCGTCATCTACTGGGGCGTGGAAAAATGGGATGCACCCGTCAGGCTCTCGGAGATGTTCAGGCCACCCCCAATCAAAGCCGTGCGGAAATATGAATTGAAACTTACCTGCCCATTGCTGATTCCCGCAAAAATTCCGCTGAAAATCATCGATGGCATGGAGAAATTTCTGAAAATCGCATTAAAGTATGCATGGGCCATGCAGAACAAACGCAGTCTGCAGACCTTTATAGAGGAGAATCCTGCGTTTAAGAATGTGCCGAGGGACCTCGCCAAGGGGCTAGTGGAAATAACGGGGATAATGTTCGAAACCAAAGATGAACAGGAGACAGTCAACATGAGCAATGCATTGCAGGAATTGATCGATGATGGTGTCAAGGAAGGGAGAAAGGAAGGGAG
>JAFRLP010000191.1 GCA_017431185.1 Victivallales bacterium
ATCCGTCCGCCGCCTATGCGCCGCCAGTGGAAAACGCAGTTCGGCTGGCCAGAAAGCAGGAATTGTCTGCGCAGGAGGAGGCGGTCAGGCTGCGCGGAGTCGGCACCGCCCTGGCCAGGCTCCTGGAGGCGGATGCTCTGGTGCGGGCGGGGCGTCCCGCCGCCATGCCGGCCTGCCTGGATGCGGCGGTCGGGCTGCTGTCCAAAGGCGACCCGCGCAGGGCGGAGCAGGTTTTGCGGCTGCTGGCCGAACTGGAGTACTGGAGCATCGGCGGGGAAAGCGAGTTGTGGGAGGGGCCGCATCGGCATCCGCTCACGCGGCTTTGGGGAGCCTGGGTGGAATGCCGGCGAACCCTCGTGAAGTCTGGCGGTCTGGCGCGGGGCGACCATCAGCGCGAGGTGTTTGGGCTGCTGCAAAGCCCTGACTGGCGAATCCCCGCCGCCGCGAGGCTGGCGATGTGGCAGGACTGCAAGGGATGGCGGAAGGAGGACCTGTCCGCCTGGGCATACCATGCCGTCTCCAGGCAGTTCCACCGTGAGAGGAATGTCAAGGAGAGGGACAGGGCGGTCGCCCGTGCCCTGGAGACGCTCAAGGCGCATCCTGACGACCGGCTTCTCATCCGCATCCTGGACGACCGGCTGCAGTGGGAGTGCGGGGAGTCCCCGGACCTGCCCGCCGCGATGGAGACCTATCGGCAGTTGGATGCCATCCAGGGTGCGCTGGAGCACCAGCGTGCCTCCTGGTGCGTCATGCTCTATTCCGCCTGCCTCAATCTGGGACGGTTCGACGAGGCCTCCCGCTGGCTTGACCATGCGGAACGGCAGGGGTATTCCCCCCAGGCCATCGCCATGCTGCGCAAAGGCCTGCAACGCCGGCGGAATGCCCCAGCACCCGTGCAGAAAAACACACCCGGCCATTGATTACCCCCGACCCTCCTCCGAAGCCTGGAGTACGCCGTTCCCGCCGCTGGCTGGAGAGGCGCCAGCGGGAAAACGCCCCGCGCTGCCGTGAGTTTTTTTTAATCACTCACCGATTGATACAGACCGCCTTTTTATGATTTTTCATGCAGGTTGGTGGTTTTCGACAGGAAAAAAAGGGAGGCGCGGTTATATTACAGAAGCGTTGTTTGTTCGTTTCATTTTGTCCTGGAGTTGCGAGCATGTCAGAGATAGTGCGTCGGGTGTTTGTCGAGAAGCGGAGCGGGTTTGATGTGGAGTCGCGCCAGTTGCTGGCGGATTTGCGTGAGAACCTGGAACTTTCGGGGCTTTCCGCCGTGCGGGTCCTCAAACGCTATGACCTGTCCGGCGTGACGGACGCGGAGTACCCAGCCATTCGGGACAGCATCCTCTCCGAGCCCAACTGCGACACGGTGTTTGAGGAGGAACTGGCGATTCCCGCCAACGTCCATGCCTTTGCCGTGGAGTACTTGCCCGGGCAGTACGACCAGCGTGCGGACTCCGCCGCGCAGTGCGTGCAGCTGCTGACCCAGAAGGAGCGTCCCCTGGTGCGCAGCGCCACGGTCTATGTTCTGGAGGGCGGGTTGGACGACGGCGGCTTTGCCCGCGTCAAGGCCTACCTCATCAACCCCGTGGAAAGCCGCGAGGCCTCCTTCGCCAAGCCCGCCACCCTGGTGATGGAGACGGAAAGCCCCGCCGATGTGCGCATTCTGGACGGTTTCCGCGACCTGAGCCAGGCCGACCTGGAGAGGATGACCAAGGAGTACGGTCTGGCCATGAGCGTCGCCGACCTGGGCTTTGTGCAACAGCATTTCCGCGACGAGCAGAAGCGCGACCCCAGTTTCGCCGAAATTCGGGTCATCGACACCTACTGGTCTGACCACTGCCGCCATACCACCTTCGCGACCAGCATCGACAGCGTGGAGTTTGAACTCAGCCCCCTGACCCGCCCCGCCTTGCAGACCTACCAGGAGTACCGTTCCTTGCGTCGCAGCCTGGGGCGCGACCAGAAGACGCTCTGCCTGATGGACATGGCCACCATCGGAGCCAGGGAACTCGCCCGTCAGGGCAAACTGGACAACTTCGACAAATCGGAGGAGATCAACGCCTGCTCCATCCGCGTTCCCGCCCAGGTGGACGGGCGGAGTGAGCCGTGGCTTGTCCAGTTCAAGAACGAGACGCACAACCACCCCACGGAAATCGAACCCTTCGGCGGGGCCGCGACCTGCCTTGGCGGCGCCATCCGCGATCCCCTGGCGGGCCGCGCCTACGTCTATCAGGCGATGCGCATCACGGGGTGCGCCGACCCGCGCACACCCGTCTCCGAGACGCTGCACGGGAAGCTGCCCCAGCGGAAAATCGCCCGCACCGCCGCCGCCGGCTACTCCTCCTACGGCAACCAGATTGGCCTGGCCGCCGGCAAAGTCCAGGAGATCTACCATCCTGGCTATGTCGCCAAGCACATGGAACTGGGCGCGGTCATCGGAGCCGTCCCCGAAAGTTCCGTGGTGCGGGACCGTCCCGCGCCGGGCGACGTGGTGCTGCTGATTGGGGGGCGGACGGGGCGCGACGGCATCGGCGGCGCCACCGGCTCCTCCAAATCCCATACGGACGAATCGCTCTCCACCTGCGGGGCCGAGGTCCAGAAGGGCAACCCCCTGACCGAGCGCAACATCCAGAGACTGTTCCGCAATCCCTCCTTCTCGCGCCTGGTCAAGCGGTGCAACGACTTTGGTGCGGGCGGAGTCTGCGTCGCGATAGGCGAATTGGCGGCGGGTCTGGACATTGATCTGGACAAGGTGCCCAAGAAATACGCCGGACTGGACGGCACGGAACTCGCCATCTCCGAGTCCCAGGAGCGCATGGCGGTGGTGGTTGCCCCGCAGGACGCCGAAAAGGCCGAGGCCCTGGCGAGGGCCGAGAACCTGGAGGCGACGCGGGTCGCCGTCGTGAAGGCCGAGCCGAGGATGACGATGACCTGGCGCGGCAAGACCGTCATTGACATCCCGCGCGCCTTCCTGGACACCAATGGAGTCACCCAGCACGCCAATGCCGTGGTGGAGGCCCCTGCGGAAGGCGAGGGGAGTTTCTTCCAGGTGCCGCAGGGGGAGGATTGGCGTGCGCAGTGGAAGGCCGTTCTGGGCGATTTGAACGTCTGCTCTCAGAAGGGGCTGGTGGAGCGCTTTGACGGCACCATCGGGGCGAGCACCGTCATCAGCCCCTACGGCGGCAAGACACGCCTGACCCCCAACGAGGCGATGGTCGCCAAAATCCCAGTGGACGGGCAGACCACGACCTGCACGTTCATGTCCCACGGCTTCAACCCCTACCTGTGCAGCTGGAGCCCCTTCCATGGCGGAATCTACTCGGTTATCGAGTCGCTGGCGAAGATTGCGGCCGCGGGCGGGGACACGACGCAGTGCCGCCTCTCCTTGCAGGAGTTCTTTCAGCACATGAAGCAGGAGAATCCCGCAGGCTGGGGCAGGCCCCTGGCCGCCCTGCTGGGCGCCTTGCGGGCGCAGTTGGAGTTCGGCACAGCCGCCATCGGCGGCAAGGACTCCATGTCCGGCACCTTTGGCGACATCTCGGTTCCGCCCACCATCGTCTCGTTTGCCGTGGTGACGGGAGAGGAGTCGCAGGTCATCTCCCCTGAATGGAAGAACGCGGGCGGGCGTCTCCACGTCCTGGCCTCGCCGCGCAATTCCGCCGAAATGCCGGACTTTGCGCGGCTGCGCCGGAATTTCGCGTCGCTGCACCGTTGGATTGCGGAGGGGAGGGTGGTCGCCGCCGCCACGGTAGGGCAGGGCGGACTGGCCGCCGCCGTCTCCAAATCCGCCTTTGGCAATATGCTGGGGGTCAGGTTCGGGGCGGAGTGGACACCCGCCAGGCTGTTCTCCCCCGACTACGGCGCCATCGTCTTTGAGTCGGCGCAAGGGGAGGCGGGTGCATTCGACGGGGCGGAGTTCCTGGGCGAACTGCTGGCCGAGCCGCTGCTGGTGGTCGCCGGCGAGTCCCTGGCCTTGGAGGAGGCCGTCGCCGCCTGGCAGGCCCCGCTGGAGAAGGTCTATCCGACCACGGCTCCCGCCGTGGAGAAGACGGTGCCCAGGCAGTTGTGGACTTCCGGGCCCGTTCACGCCGGCACGGTGCGGTGCGCGCGTCCCCGCGTGTTCATTCCCGTGTTCCCTGGCACCAACTGCGAGTACGACACGCAGCGCGCGTTTGAGCGCGCCGGAGCCGTGGTGGAGAGTTTCGTCATCCGCAACAAGAGCGAGTCGGACATTGAAGACTCCATCCAGGCGATTGTGGCCGCCATCTCCAATAGCCAGATTGTGATGTTCCCCGGCGGTTTCTCGGGGGGGGACGAGCCGGACGGCTCCGCCAAATTCATCGCCACCACCTTCCGCAATCCCCGCATCGCCGCCGCCGTCGAGAGTCTGCTCAAGGAGCGGGACGGACTGATGCTGGGCATCTGCAACGGCTTCCAGGCCCTCATCAAACTGGGGCTGGTGCCCTACGGGGAAATCCGCGCCAAACTGGCGCAGGACGACCCGACGCTCACGTTCAACACCATTGGCCGCCACGTCGCCACCACCTGCAACACCGTGGTTGTATCCAATCTGTCGCCCTGGCTGGCCAACTGCACGCCCGGCGCCGTGTACAACATGGCCATCTCCCATGGAGAAGGCCGTTTTGTCGCCACTCCCGCACAAGTCCAGACGCTCTTTGCCAATGGTCAGGTGGCCTTCCAGTACTGTGACCTGGAAGGTGTGCCGACGCCGGACATGCCCTGGAATCCCAACGGCTCCATCGCCGCCATCGAGGGCATTACCTCGCCGGACGGGCGCATCCTGGGCAAGATGGGTCATTCCGAGCGTTCCGTCGATTCCCGCATCTCCATCAATGTCCCCGGGGAACGCGACCAGCAGCTCTTCCAGGCCGGGGTGGCGTATTTCAAATAAGGTGATTCCATGCCGCATAATGCCAAGATTGTCAGTCCGATGACCCAGGCCATCCGTGTGCTGAAGGCCGCCAAGGCGCAGTACACGGAGCACTGCTATGTGTACGAAGAGCGTGGTGGGACAGCGGTCATTGCCCGTGAATTGGGCATTGATGAGCATCTGACGGTCAAAACGCTGATTTTCGAGACGGATGAGCGCAAGCCGTTCATCATTCTGATGCACTGCGACCAAAGCGTCTCCACGCAGAAGATGGCGCGCATTCTGGGTGTGAAACGGGTGGCTCCCTGCGAACCCGCCCAGGCGGAACGCAATTCGGGGTATCATTGCGGCGGCACTTCTCCTTTCGGGACGCGCAAGAAGATGCCTGTCTATGTTCAGCAGACCATTCTGGAACTGCCTGAAATCTACATCAATGGCGGGCAGCGGGGCTTTGTCCTGAAGATGAGTCCCAAGGTGGTGCAGGACCTGCTGGCTCCCACCCCTGTGGATGTCGCAATCGATTCTCTGTGAACAACACGAGGAGCCTTATGAGATTTGTTGATTCTGAAGTTCATCCAGACTATCGTGACATGATTCTGGCAGCCTTCCCCGAATGGGGGAAAGAGGATTTCATCAGCGGGTTCAAAAACGACGTCGATGTCGTCAAAAAAGACCGGCATGTCCTTCGTCTGGTCAATTTCAAGAAGGGGGAGGGCATAGAGGTTGATTCCCCGGACCTGGCTGGAGTCGCGGAGAAGGAAATAACCGTGCCGTCCCTGCGCGCCCTGTTCCGGGGGAATGGCCGCTTTCAGGACAACGGTTCAGGCTATCCCCCCGATGAGTGCAATCTGTTCCTTTTCCAGGTCGAGCGCAATGTCATTCGTTTGGTTGACACCGCGCTGGACAACAACATACCGACCGACAATGAGTTCATGGAGGCTTACTCCTCTCTGGCACGGCGGCCTGATGGACGGTTCAACTCCCTGTTGACGGACGCCATTTGGCAGATAGCCACCTACCTCGCCATCTGCTTCCCCATCAGCGAACAGGAATTCACCTACTCCATGCGGCGACTGGAACACTCCGCCCGCAACTGGAGGACGGGGGTCGCCTCCCGAAACTATTTCAGCTTCGTTGAGGGCATGCTGCATAAGGACAATGACAATGGGATTGCCGATGCAAATTATGAGGAGGACGAAGATGATTTTGATGACGAGGAAGCCTATGATGACGAGGAAGAAGAAGACAAACTCCTGGACAGTGTCTTTGATCCAGGCGACAAGGACGAAAACGGCGAGGAGGACATAAGGACCTACAAGTTGCAGGTGACCTATAGCGTCTATGCGGTGCCTGGCGTGGAGTGCGAGGTCTATTTCAACAATCTCTTCCAGCCTCTGCCGAGTGACAAACTCACCGTTGTCTTTGACTGCGATGAGGGAAAAGTCGAGTCTGACAGGTGGTCATGGGTCCCAGGCGACTCCGATGTCGGCTGCCATCCCTTCCATGCCGCATTGGTGGATGAGAAGCGGGAGGAGGTCGAGTGGTTCGACGGCAGTGTCATCGTCTCTTCGCGCGACGCGGGGAAAGGACGGGAACTCAATATCCTGCGCATCGGCGGTGACATGACGGCTGACCCTGGCAGCGGCCAGGCCCTCAAGAGACTTTTCCAACGGCCCGGCAACCCGACTGTCCATTTCCTTGGCACGCAGAACCGAAACCCCAGTGATCCGCAGGATGACAGCGGTGTCTGCGAGGCCCGGCCTGGCTGGACTTTTACGGACGCCTTCAGCCCGCCGCCGCTCTTGAAGGACGCCGAACTCTCCCCGTTCTGCCTGAAAAAAGGAAAGGGCTCGGCGCATCCCCGTCTTTCCCTGCCCGCCTATTTTGACAGATGCTGTCAGGGGCAGACGCCGGACTTCATACTGGTGGAGTTGGATTCGGCTGATGGGTATGCGCCGTTTTTTGAGGAGATGAGAAGGAATGTATTCCCGGATGACGAGGATGCGATGTGTCGTCTGGACAGGTTTTTTGTCCCAATGTGTCTTCTGGTCGAG
>JAFRLP010000019.1 GCA_017431185.1 Victivallales bacterium
AATCGGACGGGACACTAGGCCGGGAGGGTTGACGCACTACGGCTCCGCCTGGCGTACCAGCGTCAGACGTTTCTCGCGGACAAAACGCTCAAAGTTGATTTTCGCGGCCATCATCTGCTCCAGGGTGTTGTCCGTCGCCCTGCGCCGGGCAAGATAACGGCGCGCCTCCGAGGCTATCGTGGCTATCTCCGTCAGCACTCCGCTTGCCTGAATGTCGCTCAGTTGCGCGGGGGAAAGCACCTGAGCCAGAAAATCAGGATGCATCAGCCGCATCAGGTTGCGATAGCGGCGCGCCACCTCCGCCCCTAGCAACTGTGTACGCCGGTAGCTGGCATAGAAAACTCCCAGAAAACGAGACACCTTTTCCCGCTGGCGAATGGACTCGAACTCGCCGCTCACCAAGTCCAGTTCCGTTGTGGCCAGCTGGTATGCGCTCTCATTGCCAAAGGAGAGACGGCGGATGGTGTCCCGCGCACAACGGCCTGCCCGGGAGTCCAGCAAAAATGTGCGGTTGACCACCTTGACGGCAAACTGCCCCACTTTGGCCTCCCATTTCTCCAAGGCCTCGCCAGCCAATCCAAGGAAGGCCATCGCCAATTGCTCCGTGCCGTCCGGCAAAACCAGGATATGGCTGGCCGCCAGCATCGTCGGCCAGTAGAGTTCGCCGATGCGGTGCAACTCGGAAACCAGGGACGCGGCGCGCCAGGCGGACGACAGTTCCTGCCCGTCCAGGGACATATATCGTTCCACGGAGCATCCCAGGGAGGCCAGGGCGCGTTTTTCCCACTCCAGTATCCGTCCCTCGTCCCATGATGCGGACTGGATGAGCAGACGCAGGCTGGCGACGCTGGTGCTGCGCGGTTTGTGCTGGTCAAACCAGCGGCGCAGGCTGACGCGGCAGAGCAGTTGGTCAGCCAGGCGGGTGACTGTCGGCCAGTATTCCAGCAGGTTCTGGTCGGCGCAAAAGCGCAGCAGCCATTTCAGAAAGGCGGGCGACAACGGCGAACGACACTCCAGGCAGACCAGCAAAGAGTCGCGCACCAAATCAGGGTCCAGGTCGCCCTGACGCTCCTGGTAGAAGCGCACCAGCCATTCAAGCGTGGCTTCCTCGTCTATTGCCAGCATCACCCGCAGTGCATGCTCAAAGACCGTGGAGACGACTACATTGCGGCGGCGAAACGCATCCGCCGCCTTGACCAGTCCCTTGGGAATGCTGGTACGGTTGAGGATTTTGCAGAAATCCAGTGGCTCGCGGCTCTCGCGCGGCACCAGGGCGGTGGTGAACGTGCCTGGCGTGGCATTCGTCGCCAGCAGTTTCACCTCCCCCTGACTCTCCAGCAGGCGGGCCCCGTTCTCCAGTTGCTGGAAATAGTCCCTCATTATGGCGGCGCCAGCCCGTTTGACCGCGCTGTTCATGTAGGCGTCGGCCAGCACGGTGGCCTGGGCGGAGGCCGTGGAAAAGAACTCCCTGCCCACTTGACCGGCCAATTCCAGGAGGCGTTCGCGCTCCGCCTTGGTCAAATCGGGATTGAGCGTCTCCAGATTGTGGAGCCGCTCACGCAATTCGGCGCGAGCCTCATCCTGGGAGAGTTCACTCATGGGCGGTCAATCCTCATTCCTGGCAAATCTGAATCTGGGCGCGGATGCGCTGCGCCTGCTCCAACTCAAATACCGATGGAGTCGCCGTCAGGCACGATGCGGAGGCGCAGGAGAGCGCCTCCGCAAATGCCTCGGTCAATTTTGCGCCAGAGGCCCCCTCCGCTATGCGTCGCGTCAGTACGGCTGCCGTGCAATCCCCTCCGCCAATGGCGCTGACGACGCCTCCTGGCAGCGGTGGCACTTCGATGCGCCAGTTCCCCTGCCGGTTGAACAGGTGGGCTGGCCTTGCCCCGTCGGTGATGGCGAGGTTCGACAAGGCGGGAAAACGGTCAAGCAATGCGCGGGCTGCCTCCGCCAAGTCCTCCTTCTGCGCTATCTGGCGCAATTCGGCTGCATTGATCTTCAGGACGCATACGCCGGCCGCCAGCGCCCCATCGATGTCCTTTACTGCATCCAGCACAAAGGGGATGCCGTGTTGAGTGGCCTGCCTGGCGACGGCGGTGCAGAACTCCCGGTGTACCCCTGGCGCCATGCTGCCGGAAAAGACGACGGCCCCTTGAGTCGGGATGGTGGCCAGGACTTTTTCCAGCAGGGACTCGCTTTCTTGGGGAGAGACCGTGGCTGACGGCTCGATGATCTCGGTGACTTCATGGTTGTCTGCGCTGATGAGCGTTGTGCAGCAACGTGTGACGCCTGCGGTTTCCTGGAGCAGGGTGGTGGTGCCGTTTGACAGCAGTTCCTCTTTCAGCAGGCGTCCGGTTTCACCCCCGATGAAGGTTGCCAGGGTGATAGGCCAGCCGAAAAGACGGTAAACCCGTGCCACGTTCACGCCTTTGCCGCCGCCGCATTGGGTGAGTTTTTGGGCACGGTTCACCTCACCGTGGGTCAAATGGGTGAACGTGAGGGTCTTCTGCCACGCTGGATTCAGGCAGATGGCCAGTGTCGGCTTCGGTTCCTGGGTCAAGTGCATTATTTCTTTTTCCTCGGTCTTTTCTGGTCACTCAATGTGTCAGACAACAGCTACAAGCATTAAGTTAATGTCAACGGAAGGAATCGCAAGCCAGAAAGTGGCATTTTGTGGCGTTTTGCCGACTGCACTTGACTATGTTTGGCGTATTTTCCGACACTTTCCGTGACTTTTTTCCTTTTTTTTGCGGATGAGGCGTTTGCATTTTCTCAAAAAGAGAGTATCTTAATGGTTGTTCGTTGAAAGTGAGTGTACCTGTAGCTCAGCTGGATAGAGCGACTGGCTACGGACCAGTAGGTCGGGGGTTCGAATCCCTCCAGGTACACCAGTGAAAATTCTATGCCCTGTCGTGGCGGGGTAGCTCAGTTGGTAGAGCAGGGGACTGAAAATCCCC
>JAFRLP010000192.1 GCA_017431185.1 Victivallales bacterium
CCCTGCCTCAGACGTTGACGTAGCCGTCACGCGCAGGACCTGCGCCAGCCCCGCGTCCTTCGCCGCCACGTCGAAGCTGAATGTCGTCGGCACCTCGCCATTCACAAACTCCTGTACACTGTCGTTTGCCGTGCCGAGACGTACAAGATCAGATGCCGGCCATGCGAAAACCTGCCGCACCTCGTCCGCGCTCAACGCCCGATCCCACGCCGCATACGACTGGATGCTACCGCGAAACGCCTGTGCCCGTGTAGCCGTGGACAATCCAGAATTCCAGTCGAACGCGCCTTCCTGCGCAAGTCCAAGGACGATGGAGGAATTCGCCGCTCCGCTCGGATTGGACGAACCGCCGTTCACTGTCATTGTACAAATATGCTTGTCTCCTTCCTGAATGGAATAGACCGTGACATGGCGGTTGGACACAGTGATTGCGAAATCAGTCCACTTGTCAGCCGCAAGTTTCGCGTCGGATGCGCCATTCCACGTTTTGCTTCCGATGATGGTGGCGGAGTAAATGCCATAGCGACCTGCGGTACCTATGGACAGCTGAAATCCGTATCCAGAAGGATTTCCCGCAGCGAAGAAATTGATGCCCTTGTCCGGAGCGGGGAATGTGCCATCCCACCTGAAGCGCAGGAAGAACGTGCACTCCCCATCCATGTTCACAGTGAAAGGCTCGTTCGGGAAGAGTCCCGCCGTCCAATAGGAGTTGCTGTCAACATCGCTGTCTTGAGGAAAGTAGCCGACCGTCTCGCTCCAACTCACTTTCGTGTAGGGGTTCACCACGTTCTCCGTACGCAGGACAACGCCAGTATGCACACCGGAAATCTCCTTGCTGTAGTTGTTAGGCCCGAACGTTACCGTGTGGGCGGCATTGTTTGGCTCGGCAAGAAGCAACGATTCGGGGAACTCCATCTTGCCCGAACCTTTATTCAGATATCCATCGCCGTTCACATCGACGAACCCCTGATGCCACGACTTCGCGTCGCTGAACACATCCTTTGCATTGCACACTGCGGCGGCAACCGCCGCGCATGTCAGTATCAACAGTTTCTTCATCGTCGTTTACTCCTTTGGGACTTCTCACCAGCGGCTGTCCTCCGCCAATCTGGACAGTCCCTGTTCACGCCACATATTATACCAAAATCCACCTTCCCGCCACGATACTATTTATGCAGTATTTTCACTGGCAAAATGGAATGATTCATCTTGACGCGAAAACAGGGAAGGCGGTCAATACGACACCACTATGATGGCGTAGGCACGGGGGGCGGCGACATATGTGGCGGGCGAATTGCGACAGCCTACGTTGGCATCGGATAGATACCTCTTCAAAAGGAACACCACAGAATATGGCAGAGTCAATACGCCGTTCGCCCACCCAATGTTTCCATCATGAAGTTTCACTCCCCAGCGAATGTCTTTATAGTGGTCGCTTTTTATCAGCGTCCGCATGCTCTGTGCGCAGCCAGACCTCGCCTTGACTTCAACGGGGACGAGGCAATCTGCCGTGCGGACGAAAAAATCTTGCTCAAGCGAGGAATCTGCCTTTTTGTAGTAAACAAGATCATACCCCATGAAAAAAATGAGCCACTTCATTCAAGCCTCCAACAAAAAAATGAGCCACTTCATGCACGTACTCCACAAAAAGATGAGCCACTTTCATCCAATGTGCGACAAAATTTCTGGACCATTGAATCACCATGCGCCGTCTCCGAAGGACGGCTGCGCACTGCTCATCACGAACAACGCGAGGATGGACGCGGCAACTTTGTCACGCCGCGAAGAACCACCTCAACTGAGGTTCAAATGACGATTTTAGGCTTGACACAAGACATGATCAAGAGATGGGAGCAGGAGGTTTGATGCCCTGAAGCGGCGTTCAAGTTTCCCTGAACAGGGGGATTTTTGAGCCACGTGGACTGAATTTATGAACCGCATGCTTGGAAAGGTTTAGCCTCATGAAGGGGAATTTTGAGCCGCATGCAGAGGATGGGTCTATCCAGTCCCGGAAAATCAGGGAACCGCCAAAAGATGGATATGGTGGGTGGGTGGGGGGGGGGAATTGACCGCGACGGCCTGTTTTGGTATTATACGCGCAGTTAGTAAGAAAATATCAAAACAACTATGCAGGATTTGCTGGAAACTTGGCTTGAGCCATTGTC
>JAFRLP010000193.1 GCA_017431185.1 Victivallales bacterium
CCAGAGAGGCAAGCATCTCACGCTCCGCCTGGTTCAGTTCCGGCGACAGGAAGAAGCGGAAACCGTGGCTTTCGAATCGCTCGGTGAGATTTTCCAGGGAATCTGCTTGCATGGTTGAAAATCAGCGGGAATATCTGGCTATCTCCTGCGGAGATGTCGGGAAAAGGGGGTTGTCAGATGGCTCGGGGCAGGCATCCCCATGGATGACCCGAATGTCCTCCATGCGCCCAATGACATTGTTGCAGCCGTGGTGGTGAAAGAGGCGCGCCGCCAGAGGCGGAGGCGACTGGCGGCGCGGCACGTTCAGGCTGCGGAGATTATTTTGCCGTGGATTTCGCAGTCTTGATGATGGTGGCGAAGTCGGCTGGCTTGAGGGCCGCGCCGCCGATGAGTCCGCCGTCAATGTCAGGCTGGGCGAGCAGCCCGCCGCAGTTCTTGGCGTTCATGGAGCCGCCGTAGAGGATGCGGGTGGCCGCCGCCACGTCAGCGCTGAAGGTCTTGGCGAGAAGGGCGCGGATGCCGGCGTGGACTTCCTCCGCCTGTTCGTCCGTGGCGACTTGGCCTGTGCCGATGGCCCAGACAGGTTCGTAGGCGATGACCACGTTGGCCATCTGCTCGGCGGTGACGTTCGCCAAGTCCGCCTTGACCTGAAGCGCGATGACCTCGGCGGTGATGCCGGCGGTGCGCTGTTCCAATGTCTCGCCGACGCAGAGGACGACCTTCAGCCCGTTGGCCAGGGCGGCCAGCACGCGCTGATTGACGGTCTTGTCCGTCTCGCCAAAGTACTGGCGGCGTTCACTGTGGCCGATGATGACATGCGTCACGCCAGTCTCCTTCAGCATTTCGCCGGAGATTTCGCCAGTGAAGGCGCCCTTTTCAGCCCAGTGGACATTCTGTGCGCCGACCTCGATGACCGTGCCTTTGGTCGCCTCGATGACCGATGCGATGGTGGTGAAGGGCGGGCAGACCAGAACTTCCGGGCCGCCAGCGTGATTCTGGCATTTGCAGCCGCAGTCGAACTGTGCGGTGATGTCTTTGATGAGCTGCGCGCCGGCTGCCGCAGTCATATTCATTTTCCAGTTGCCGGCGATGAGAAAACGTCTTGCCATGGTCTCTTTTGATGTTGAAGGGGATGATGTTGATTGCCTGGAATCCAGAGGCGTCCGCCGGTGTTTCGTCCGGTTTCACGGCCACCTCTGGATATCAGCCTGAAGGCGTCGCCTATTTGTCGTCCAAGGCTTCGCAGCCGGGGAGGAGTTTGCCCTCGAGGAATTCCAGGGAGGCTCCGCCGCCCGTGGAGATGTGGGTCATCTTGTCGGCGTAGCCCGACTTGTTGACGGCGCTGACGGAGTCGCCGCCGCCGATGATGCTGACGGCGTCCGCATCCGCGACAGCCTTGCAGACTCCCATGGTGCCAGCCGCGAAATTGCTCATCTCGAAGCAGCCCATCGGGCCATTCCAGACGACCGTCTTGGCGGCCTTGATTTCGGCGGCGTAGGCGGCGATGGTCTTCGGCCCGATGTCCAGGGCCATCCAGTCGGCGGGAATGTCGTTGCCCACCACTTGGGTGGCGGCGTCATTGTCGAACTTGTCGGCGGCCACATTGTCAACGGGCAGCATGAACTTGACCCCCGCCTTGGCCGCGTCGGCCAGCGTGGCTTTGGCGGTATCGACGAGTTCCTCCTCAACGAGGGACTTGCCCACATTGTGTCCCTGGGCCTTCAGGAAGGTATAGGCCATGCCGCCGCCGATGAGGATGGTGTCAACTTTCGTCATCAGGTTCTGCAAGACCTCCAGTTTGCCGGAGACCTTGGCGCCGCCGATGATGGCCACAAACGGACGTTTCGGGGACTCCACGGCGCTGCCCAGGTAATCAAGTTCCTTCTCCATCAGGAAGCCGGCCACGCAGGCTCCGCCCTTGGCCTTCATGTATTTGCAGATGGAGGCGGTGGAGGCGTGGTCACGGTGGGCGGTCCCGAAGGCGTCATTGACATAGATGTCGCCGTAGCTGGCTAGTTTGGCGGCCATCGCCTGTTTCCTCTCTTTCATCACGGCCTTGGCGGCCTTGACCTCTTCCTCGCTCTGGCCTTCCTTGGCCTTGACCTTGCCCTCTTCCTCCTTGTAGAAGCGGGTGTTTTCGAGCATCAGGACTTCGCCGGGCTTCAGGGCGGCGACCGCTGCGTCCGCCTGTTGGCAGTCCGGCGCAAACTGGACGGGCTTGCCCATCAGTTTGGCGAGGTAATCCGCCACAGGCTTCAGGCTGAAGTCAGCCTCGTATCCTTTGCCGGACGGACGGCCCAGATGGCTCATCAGAACCAGGGCTGCGCCCTGTTCCAGAATGTACTGGATGGTGGGCAGGGCTTTCTGGATGCGGGTGTCATCGGTGATTTGGCCTTCCTTGATGGGAACGTTGAAGTCAACGCGCATGACTACTTTGGCTCCCTTCAGGGCGACATCTTTCACGGTCTTCTTGTTCATTGATTTTCCTTCGTGGTTGGTTTGGACTGATGGCTTGCCGGCCATTTCTTGGAAAGCGGATTACTGACCTGGCACCTGGAGTTGCAGTGGCTGCGGCGGGGTGACGGGGAGCAGCGGGGCCCAGTCCTGGCGTTGCGAACTGGGCTTGTCGCGTAGTTTGACCATTGGAATGACCACCAGCGCCACCAGCAGGACAACTGCGGTGATGAGGGCCAGGGTCAGCAGGATGCCAGGCAGACGCTGGAACCAGGACAACGGACGCCCTTTGGTGACCTCTTCTGAAGTCCAGCTTGGCTCCAATGTCTTGATTTCGGGAGCGCTCTGGACTTCGCGTCCTGCCTTGGCGTACTCTTTTTCCAGCAGGGTCTCCAGCTGTTCGCTGTCGGCGCTGTCAATGCCCAGTTCGCGGCACAGCAGAAGCAGATGGCGCTTGCAGTAGATGAGTTCCTCCAGTTCCGCGTAGTTCCCCTGTTCCAGACGCTGGATGGACAATCGCGGAATCAGGGTCTTTTTGCTGAGGTCCTCAATGGTGAGATTCAGGTTCTCCCGAAATTTGCGCAGGCTTGGCCCGACCTGCTCAATTCTTCTGGTCAAATCCACCGTGTTGCCGACCCGGCGCGGATGAACGGCGGGGGGGGCTGGCTTGGGCGGCTCGGCGGCTGGCTGGCGGACTGGCTCTGCCTGGCCATCCGTTTTGGGGGACGGGGGGGGCAATGGCGCCCCGGTGGGGGAAGGCTGCTCTGACGCCGAGGCCTGCGGAACATCGGGAGTGGACTCCTGAGGGGTTGGAGGGGACGGCACGGCCATTGGCTCCAGCCGGGAGTTGTCCGCAGGAGTCCCTGAAACATCCGGTGTGGGGGGAACGACAGGGGCAGACGGGGCTGGCTCTGTGTCCCAGGTTAGATTAAGCCGTGGACCAGCCAAGGAGTCTGCTCTGGTTCGTGTTTTCATCTTGCCATTCCCTAAAGGTTGGTTTCGGTTCTAGGGGGAAACGCCTCCTCCAGAGAGGAAACGAGGATTTCACGTGGCATGGTGCCATTGGCGGGGCCGACAATGCCGCGGCTTTCCAGTTGCTCCATGAGTTTGGCTGCGCTGTTGTAGCCAATCCCCATCTTTCGTTGGATATAGCTGATGGTTGCCCGCCCGTCCCGAAGCAGGATTTCCGTCGCCTGGTAGAGTTGGGCGTCTTTGGAATTGACGTTGGCCGATGAGGAGAGCGGCGAAGCGGCTGGAGCGGCTCCGCCGTCAAAAGCGGCGCCGGAGTCCTCTTCCTCGCCTGGTTCACGTTCCAGTTCATGGACAATCCCTTCGTCAAAGCACTGGTCGGCCTGGTTGGAGCACCACTCCACCACGCGGTCGCGTTCGGGGTCGGTCGCCATGGCGCATTGGATGCGCTCCTGCGCCTGGCCACCTGGCGGGATGAACAGCATGTCGCCCAGTCCCAGCAGGCTTTCGGCTCCCTTTCCGCCAATGATGGTCTGCGAGTCGATGTGGCTGGCCACCTTGAAGGCTATGCGCACGGGGAAATTGGACTTGATGGTGCCGGTCAGGGTCTTGACGTCCGGTCGCTGTGTGGCGATGATGGCGTGGATGCCGACCGCCCTGGCTTTGGCCGCGATGCGGGCCAATGCGTTCTCCACATCCTTTTTGGCGATGGACATGATGTCCGCCAATTCGTCGATGATGATGACGATGAAGGGGAGGCGGTCTGGGATGGGGTTGCCGTCGTCATCCAGCAACGCCGGCGCATCCTGCGGGCGAAGCGGGCGCCGATTGAAATCCTGCAGGTTGCGCACCCCGGCCTTTGCCAGCACACGGTAGCGGCGCTCCATCTCGAAGATGGCCCAGTTCAGGGCCGTGGCGACTTTGGTGCAGTCGTTGATGATGGGGGCGACCAAATGCGGCAGATTCTGGTATGCCTGGAATTCGACCACCTTGGGGTCAACCATGATGAGCCGCAGTTCCTCGGGGCTGAACCGGAAGAGCAGCGAGGTGATGAGCAGGTTCATGCAGACGGATTTTCCGCTGCCTGTTGTTCCCGCGATGAGCAGATGGGGCGCTTTGGCCAAGTCCAGAATGACGTCTTCCCCGCTGATGTTCTTGCCCAGAAGCAGAGGCAGGACGGCACGGGTGCGTCTCCAGGTCTCGTTCTCCATCATTCCGCGCACCTGCACTTTGGCACGTTTCGCGTTGGGCACCTCAAAGCCGACCAGATCCTTGCCTGGAATCGGCGCCAGGATGCGCAGGTTGGAGGCTTTTAGCTGCATCAGGAAATTGTTCTCCAGCTGGGTGATGCGGCTCAGCCGAATGCCAGCCTGGGTCTTGACTTCAAAGAGAGTGACCTGGGGGCCTGGGATGGCTCCCACCACGTTGGCGTTGATGTGGAACTCATGCAAGGTTCTGTCCAAAGTCGCCTTGTTCTCCTGGATTTCCTTGGCGTCCACGTCAATCGGTGAATCCGCCGACACCTTGTCCAGCAGGTCCAGACTGGGAAGCTGATAGCCGGAGGAGGTGCGCCGAAGGGACGCGCCTTCTGCCGCGGAGCGTTTTGATTGGGAACTGCGTACCCCAAAGTTCATAGTCGCGTCTCCAGTGTCTCTTGTGGCCAGTGACCGTCTGGATTGGGAACCACGGGCCACTGCCGCCTTCGGGTCATCGCTTGGCTGGCAGTCCAGACCTTCGATGGTCAATTGCGTCGGCTCGGGAGGCAGTTCCTCCTCTTCCTCCGGCGGCAACGCTGCCTCCTCTTCCGGCATTGTATCGTCGGACGTCTGTTCCTGCTGCCGTGTCAGGCATGCGCGCAGCAGCGGCATAAGATGCAGGTAGCAGATGATGGCGAGGGAGACGAAAATCAGCGCACTGGAGAGCAGCACGGAAACGGTTCCGCTCATAATGGTGGAGAGAGCCCCGTCCGGAGCGCAGAGCCGCTGTCCGATGACTCCCCCCGGAATGGTGTGGAGGTTGAGGAAAGCCGTCCAAACCGTAAAGGAGTTGGGCCATGTTCCCAGAAGCATTGCCAGTCCGAAGCCAAAAAGCGGGAAGGCCAGCAGATACTCAAACAGGGAGCCGCCCAGACGGGACTGTTTTCCCCTGCTGAAGAGCCGATGGATGCTGCAGAGAAATGCCAAGGCCAGCATCGGATAGGTGGCCAGCCCAAAGGTCAGCAGCAGATGCCAGGCTGTTCTGGCGCCAAGCTGTCCCAATATGTTCTGCTTGTATATCGGGTTTTCAAGACCACCTGAAATCAGTTCGATTTCCAGCGGATGGTAGGAGAGGGAGGGACAGCAGGACAACAGCAGGAGGGCAAGCACCAGGCTGACCAGCACCGTGTCTGGTCGAAGCCGGATGGGTTCGTTCAATTGTATCGCGTTGGCGGGCATCTCACGGCAAGGTGACTTTACAGGGCATCCTCAATGCGGAACACCACAGGGGATGCGTGGACTTCAGGCAGCGCCGACAGTTCCTGGGTGGCTTGGGACATCGCATCGCCATTGGCCTGGTGGGTCAGCAGGATCATCGGCACTTTGCCTTGCCCCTGGCCGCCCTCGTCCTGGCTGACGCTGGACAAACTGATGTTGTGGCTGGCCAAAACGCCGCCGACTTTGGCCAGCACGCCAGGCTTGTCCTCCACCAGCAGGCGGATATAGTAGCGGGTGGCGAATTCGGTGCGGCTCACGCCGTCGGCGTAGCACGGGAAGGCGGGGATGCGCCGGCTGCAGCCATTGCACAGGTTCAGCCCAATGTCTACGATGTCCGCGACCACGGCGGAGGCGGTGGCCTGACGCCCCGCTCCGCGCCCGTAGTACATGGTTTTGCCCACGACGTCTCCCTCCACCCAGACGGCGTTGAACACATCACTCACATTGCCCAGCAGGGAGGCGGCTGGGACCAGGGCGGGGTGGACTCCCAGTTCGATGGCGGGGCCTTCGCTTTTGATGGTGGCGAGCAACTTGATTTTGTAGCCCAGGCGCGCCGCGCATTCGATGTCGGTCAAGGTGACGTTGCGGATTCCCTCGGTGGTGATGTCCTTGACGGTGAACCATTTGCCGTAGGCCAGCGAGGCCAGCACGGCGGTCTTGTGCGCGGTGTCGATGCCATCGACGTCCAAGGCGGGGTTGGCCTCCGCATAGCCGTTTTTCTGTGCTGCGGCCAGGACATTCTCGAAATCGGCCTGGTCATTCTCCATTTTGGTGAGGATGTAGTTGCAGGTGCCGTTCAGGATGCCGTAGATTTGGCGGATGTGGTTGGCGGCCAGTCCTTCCCGCAGGGCCTTGATGCATGGGATTCCACCGCCCACCGATGCCTCGAAGCCGATGTCCACGCCTTTGGCTGCGGCAGCCGTGAACAGTTCCTCGCCGTAGGTCGCAATGAGGGCCTTGTTGGCGGTGACCACGGATTTGCCGTGCTCGATGGCTCGCTGGATGATGGTCTTGGCGAAGGTGGTTCCGCCGATGAGTTCGACGACGACCTGGATGTC
>JAFRLP010000194.1 GCA_017431185.1 Victivallales bacterium
CCAGAGGCTGGTCCTCCCAGGGCGTAAACAGCCTCATTGCTCCCTCGGAGGGCAGATGTTCCGCTATCACCAGAGTGGGATGGGGCAGGGGGATTCCGTCAAGGCTGGCAAAATATCCGGCGGCGACCCGATAATCTGCGGAGAGAAAGCCAAAGCCGTCCGTGGCAATGGTACCTTGAAGGAGATGGGTGTCAAAAAGAATCGGATTAGGCGATGGATTGAAGAGGACGCTGTTTCCAGAGTAGTTTGCGCTGACCGTGCCATCCTGTCCATGTCGATAATCCAGTAGTCTTGTGCCGTGAAGACGGGACTGGACTTTTTCCGCAAGCAGGGCGATGGTGCGCATGGTCAGGCGGTTGCGGCGTTCGATTGGCTCGTGGGCATTGAATCCGCATTTCATTCCTATGCCGTGAGCCAAAGAGTAACTGATGCGGCGGATGGAGTACGGCCCGTCGTCAAAACTGGTGTTGCCAGGAAGGAAGATGACATATTCGTGGTCAAGGTAGAGCGGGACTTCTGGTGCGGCTCGCAGCAGGGTGGCGCGTTGGGGGTTGGAGCGTGGCCCGTCCACGGGATGCAGTCGGCTCCAGCCAGGGTGGTTGCAGAAGCCGACCTGGTAGGGGAGTTGCCAAAAGCCGCCTCCCTCTGTGAGCAGGGGGATTTTTTCGCCATGGCGCCTGAGCAGTCGGTAGAGGCTGCTGTAGAGTTGGTCAGGCGCCGGACTGTCGCGATGGAAGTCATAGCGGTTGTTGTAGGGGTCGAACGCCCCTATCACATTGGTGAAATAGAGGTTGGCGCCCATCGCGCGCCATATTCCCAGGATGCGGTCCAGTTCCGCCAAAACGGGTTTGGCGGACGGCGAGACGAGGTATCCTGGATGCGCCCATTTGGCGGTGCGCGGTTTGCCGTCCTCGCGGACAATGGCGTTGTCCGCCAGGTCATGCGTCAGCGCGAAGTCCGTGCCCTCTCCCCAGTAGAAGAAACTGTTGCGGGGCATGAAGAACTGGCCCGCTTCACGGATGCCCCTCACTAGGGCCTCGTACTCCTGTTGTGTGCCTTTGGCGGGGCTGGGCGGAAAGTAGTTGGGGAACACATCCCAGTTGCTGGAGGAAAGTGCGGTGGGGTGCATCCAGGCTGGAGGATGGACGATGTATGTGCCGGGCGCATTTGGCAGGAAAGCCGCCGTCTCCTGGATGGTGCCGTAGGTCGGTGCCAGGTAGGCACGCGCGAACTTGTCGAACAGTTCGGGCGTGAGTTTCTCCCGCAGGGTGCGAAGCCCATTCGGGAAGTTGAACCTGATGTAGGTGTCCGCCCAGGTGCGCAGGTCTGGAAAGTGTCGCATGACAAGCCGGGCGGCGGTGCGCGACTCGCCTGTTCGGGCGAAGAACCGCATGGCGCTGCGGAAGCGCAGGCGGGAGCCGTCCCCTTGCAGGTCGCAGGAGTTGGGCAGGTATTCGCGGTCAATGTCCTGCACGGAGTCGAAGGCGGTGAAACCCCTGCCGTCGGTTTCGCGGATGAGGAAGCCGTTCCATGCGCTGGTGATTCCCCAGGAGAAACTGAACACCTGGGAGTATTCGACTCCCTGCCAGGTCTGGTCAGGCGCGATGATGGTCTCCCCCCGCCCAAGTTGGAATTGCAGCCCTGGCACGATGCAGAAGTCGCAGATGGGGTCGGCGGCCAGATTGTGAATCTGGCCGGCAAACGTCACGCTTTCCGGAGTGACGGTGTAGGTCACTTCCACCTCCGCCAGCGGATGCCGATACCGGAGAGTCAGTCTGCCGTTTTCCTGTCGCTGTTCGGTCAGTTGCGCCTGGCTTGAGGTGACTGTGGCGTGTGACGGTTTCCAGGTGTCGCCCCAATAGACGCTCTCCTGCCCATGCAGGGGGTTGGTGTTGCGTTTGGCGGTGTCTGTGTCAAACACGCGGAAATGCCATAATTCGCCATCTGAGGTGATATTCCGTGCCGTCCCGGCCAGGGAGATTTCGATTTTCCCGTCCGCAGGTGATGCTTGCAGGGATGTTCCGCCGGCGCGAATGTTGGCTGGCTGCGCGTTTGCCGCGGCAAGTGCAAGGCACGCCGCCATGGTGGCGAACGGCAAGAAGACCCTCGATGCGTGACGTGGTTCGGTGAGGCTGCGCCCTGGTGGAAGGTTGCTGGACATGTTTCGGCACCTCGTGTGGATGGAGAGCATTCAGTTGGAATTTGCCAGTTCGCCGTTGGAGTTGAACGTGCGCCAGAAGGGAACGTTGTAGGAGAGGGTGAAGCGCTTGCGTGTCTCCACGTGCGTGTCCAGGAACAGGAAATTCGCCTTCTCGCGGTGACGGAGGAACACGTTGGGGTGGTCGCCCGCCGACATGATGATCATCGTGGGGCACTCCAGCGCCGAATGACCCGTGCGGTCATTGTCGCAAATGTGGAACGTCCGTGCGGGCGCACGGTAACTGGCCGGCTTGCGGTACACGGCCTTGGGAGCCTCCCAGCCCGCGACATAGCGGTTGAGGGTGTAGGTGCTGTTGCCGTAGGGGTTGGCGGGACAGCCGCCTTTGTGCGTGGCGTCACCGCCGATGACTTGCACGGTAGTGTATCCGTTTTTGACCATCACGCCGTTGTACTCGTACCAGTGCGGGCCGTGCTCGCTGTCATACACGCCTGGAGTGTATTCTGGGGATGCGGACGGCAGCATGCCCTCGTAGTCATCGCAGTACAGGGAAAAGGCGATTCCCACCTGCTTGAGGTTGTTTACGCAACTCACCAGTCTCGCCTTGGCGCGGGCATTGCTCAAGGCAGGCAGAAGCATCGCCGCGAGTATGGAGATTATGGCTATGACGACAAGCAATTCGATGAGCGTAAAGGAACATTTCCTGTTCATGATGACCTCCTGGTTAACGCATTGTGAATCGAAGGCTGCGATTCGCATTGTCAGCGTTGTTGCGCTATATTAAGGGACAATTGCAAAACTCTCATCCCAACCGCCTTCACGGCGCGGCGCGATGGCCTCATCGCTCAAAATCGGCGTGGTCGCCACGCCTCGTTTTTGCTCTTCGCCTCCGCCTGCTGCGTCTTGGCGGTTGGGCGATGGTTTTGCAATTACCTCTTAATTTATGCGTGAAAAATGGGATTTCAATTTCTGTAAGTTTCAATCTTTTTCTTATTCGTTTCACCATGGAACACCTCTGGAATGCAGTTGAACCATTCTCCACCACCGAGTACGACTATGCGTTCCCTGAAAAGGGTTTTCCCCTGTCGGTGATGAGGTTCTCCAGTTTTGTCCCCATCAATCTGCATCGTCACGATTTCCATGAACTCGTGCTGGTGACTGGCGGGAGGGCGCGGCATGACCTGGGCGACTTCAGTTATTTCCTTCAGGCACGGGATGTGTTCCTGATTGCCCCTGACCAGTTCCATGGCTATTCAGACTGCGAGAATTTCTCCTACTACAATGCGCTGGTCGATTTCCGCGCGCTGAAATTGCCGCTTTTTGATTTGAAAAGCCAGCCCGGCTGGCAAAGGCTGAAGAGGGTGACCCGCAGCCCACGCAAAGGGGAGGAGCATGTGAACTGCTCCCTCGCCCCCACCATATACAACCAATGCTGCGAGTGTCTGGAGCGCATTCTTTCGCTTCAGGCTGCCAGACCCGCAGGGTATCATTTTGCCATTCTGGCCTATTTCGTCAATCTCCTGATGCTTGTCTGCGATGCTTCGGGAATGCAGGAGGACTCCCCGCTGGCGGATGCGGGGGTGGCCAGCCCGCAGCTCTCCGATTTCATCCGTTGCTTCGCGGGCAACCCGGGGATGCCGTTGAGCATTGAGTCGCTGGCCAGCCAAAGCGGAGTGTCGCGCTCCACGGTGTTCCGCGAGTTTCAGAGGCATTGCGGGATGACCCCCGCCAAATATCAGATGCGCTGCCGTCTGCGCAACGCGGCAAGTCTCCTCCTCCATAGTTCCGCCAACACGGAAACCATCGCCAAGCAGTGCGGCTTCAAGACAGCCGCCCATTTCGCAACCGTCTTCCGCAGGGAATACGGCATGTCACCCACCCAATTCCGAGTCAAGAGCAAAGCATGAAGATTTCACTGGATGGTCATTGGAAAGTCATAGGGTATTCCCCAGAGGGAAAGACGCTGGAGTTGGACGGCCTTGTCCCTGGCTGTGTGCATACGGATTTGCTGAACGCGGGGCTGCTGCCTGACCTGTTCTGGCGCGACAACGCGGAACGGACACGCTGGGTGGAGACGTGGAACTGGGCCTACGAAAGGGAGTTCACCGCCCCCGCCGTCTCGCCGGGCGCCACTCTGGAATTCGAGGGACTGGACACCTACTGCACGGTCTGCCTGAACGGCCAGGTCGTCGGCAAGGCGGACAATATGTTCCTGCCGCACTCCTTTCCCGCACGGGGATTGAAGGAGGGCGCGAACACGATTCGTCTGGTTTTCCACTCCCCCATCACCGCGACCAACGGATTGCCGTCGAGACCCGCCGCCTTCACTGCGGAACGGCTCTACACCCGTCGGTTGCAGTGCACCTATTCGTGGGACTGGGTCGACCGTTTTGTGACAATGGGGTGCTTTCGCCATGTCTGTCTGCATCTTCCCGAAAGACGGGAAATCGCCGACCTGAATGTGGAGACTCGCGCCGTCGATGGCTTCGGGGCGCTGCTGCACTGTCGTGTCGCCTTCATTGGTACGGCAACCGATGTGTTCTGCCACCTGACTCTCATTGCCCCCGATGGCACGCAGGTGCTCTCCAAACGACGCCGTGTCGTGGAGGAATCCATGACTGAATGGCTGGACGTGGAGAACCCTTCTCTGTGGTGGCCCAATGGATACGGGGAGCAACCGCTGTACCGTCTGACTGCCCAACTTGAAACGGAGTCGGGCGACACTCTGGAGAGCAAATCCCTGGCGGTGGGTATCCGTACCATTCGCATTGTACAGCATAGGGACAAGCCTGGCAGCGCATCGTTTGAACGTTGCCAGCAGCTCAAGCAGAAGCCACACGTCTCTGGCGAACGGGCGTTCTGGGATCGCAACCGTGAGGACGAGTTCTCCTCCTTCACCCTGTTGGTCAATGGTGTGCCGATTTTCTGCAAGGGTGCGAACTGGGTCCCCTGCGAACCCTTCCCGTCCCAGGAGACACCAACGAAAATCAGGTGTCTGCTGGAGATGACCAGGCAGGCCAATGCCAATATGATTCGGATATGGGGAGGCGGGTTGTTCGAACAGGATTTCTTCTACGACGAGTGCGACCGTCTGGGCTTGCTGGTCACCCAGGATTTCCTGATGGCCTGCGGCAGCTATCCCGAGGATGACGAGGATTTTCTGCGGCAGTTGAGTTTGGAGGCCGAGCATGCCTGTCGCCGTCTTCGCAACCACGCCTGTCTTGCCTGGTGGTCCGGGGACAATGAAAACGGCATGGGGGCGGACGAGGATATGGTTGTCTATGGCGGACGGCGGGCCGCCATGCGCACCATCGCCCCAATCATTGAACGGCTGGACCCCAACCGTCCATTCCTGCCATCCAGCCCGTACAAGGGGCGCCCTTTCGGCTCCATCACCTGCGGCACCACCCATAATACGAATTACATTGGCGAATGGTTCTCCTACATTCGGCACCATGACATGACGGACTACCGCTCCTATTTCGAGAACTACCTTTCGCGCTTTTGCGCGGAAGGGCCGATTATGGGGTTTGACCGTCCTTCCTCCTTGCATCGTTTCATGACCGAAGAGGATATTTATGGGGAAGATGACTCCATGCTGCGTTTCCACACCAAGAACAACCCGTCGGAGGTTTTCCGCGAGTTCCAGATTTACGACTACCTCTGCGCCATCGCCGACAAACTGCTTGGTACAGGCGCGTGTGCGCAGGACAGGATTCTGAAGCGCCAGTATGTCCAGTACGAGTGGATTCGCATCACCATGGAGCAGTACCGCCGCGAAAAGTGGTTCTCTTCGGGTATGATCTACTGGATGCTGGATGACATCTGGCCCGCCAACGGCTGGGCGATTGTGGATTACTACGCCCGCCCCAAGGCGGCGTGGTACGCCTTGCGCCGCGCCTGCGCCAGGGTTGTCGCCTCCATTGGAAAAGGGGAGGGTGACGTGGTGCGTCTTTTCGTTTGCGTGGATGGGCGTGCGCCCGCCGCAGGCAAGGCGCGCCTATTCCTTCAGCCGTTCGATTCACCGACCCCGCTTTGGTCGCGCGAGGCGGATTACCATGTGGAGGCCAATTCCAGCCAGGTCGTTCTGGAGGTTGCTCCACCCCCTGTTGGTGCGGAGGCCATTCTCGTTGCTGAAATCGCAGGGGAGGATTACCATGACCGTGCCTGGCTGTTTGAGTCCCGTCCTCAGGACTGCCGTTTTCCTGGCGTGGCGCCGAAGGTCGTCGCGGCTGATGAGGCCTCAATAACTTTGCAGGCCACCCAGTATGTCCACGCCGTCGAACTGGATGGTGACTGCTTTTTCGAGGACAATTTCTTCTCCATGCTGCCTGGGGAAACGCGCGTCATCCACTATCGGCGGGAAGGCGAGGGGGCCATCTCGCTGCGTGCGTTGAACTCCGCCCTGCCATCGACAATCATTCCGTCGCAGAAGAACCCTTCAGGAGGCGGAATTCTCTGATTCACTGGTAGTCAAAGCGACTTGGCGCCAGTGAGTTCTTGCCCGAAATGGCAGTGAAATGCGCCAGGCGGCGTGTTTCAATGGAAGAAGGCTCCGAGCCTGCGAAGCTGTGTGCGCAGTTCGTCGCGGTTGATGTCGTTCGGGGAGATGTGGCGTTCAATGGCGAGTGCGGCGGCTAGCCCTGCCGCCTGCCCTGTGATGTAGCATGCGGGTATGACTCGGATGGAGGCATAGACGGGGCGCTCGGCGCTGACGCAGCGTCCGCACAGAAGCAGGTTTTGCTGTTTCTGGGGGAGCAGGATGCGGTACGGGATGCCGTAGCTTTCTCCTTTGGCGAAGCGAGTGCTTCCAAATTGCGCCTTGTGTGCCTCTACCCCCGCCTTGCCCTTGGGTGGGTGGATGTCAATGGGGAAGTTGTTCCGTTCGATTTCATCCTGGAAGGAGGCACGGTTCAGGTAGTCCTGAAGGGTGAGGGTGTATTGTCCGCGAATGCGCCGGGATTCACGGATGCCGAGGACGGAGGCAGTGGCGATGATGCGGGCCTTGGCGAAGCCGTCGATGTGGTTGCGGTAGAACGCCTGGTATTCCTGAAGGAGTCTTCGATTTTCGCGGATGGCGTTGGAGAGGGACTGTTCGTCAGTGGGGTTGACCTGGTAAACGTGTCCGAGGTTGGCGGCTGCCGTGAACTCCGTGACGGGGAAGATGCCAGTGTGGTGGTAGTCCTCCTGGGAGAGTTCGCCGTTGCGGAAGGCGTCCTCGAGGAGCTGGAGCATTTTGGGGTCGCGGTGGTTGTGTGCGTCGCCTTTAAGGTAGGCGTCGAAGTCGTATCCTGTCCAGAGGGAGAGGAGAGAGGCGGGCATCAGCTCGCCGCTTTCGGGAGTTCCGAGGTCGAATGGAGAGCCAGCGAGGAAGGCGAGCGTCCCGTCCCCTGTTCCGTCCACAAACTGCTCCGCCGTGACGGCGAACAGTCCCGACGGCCCTGCGAACACCCCCTGCGCAATTCGCCCGTTCTCCTTGCGGATTGCCGCCAGGCGGCTGTAGTACAGCACCTCCGCTCCCGAGTCCGAAAGCAGACGCTCGTAGAGCAGCTTCAGCGTCTCATGGTCGATTTCGGAGCGCCCCGATGAGTCGAGTCCGTAGATGATTTCACGTCCAAATCCATCGCAGAGGAAATGGATGCCGTCCGTCAGCGACATAAACATCGGGACGAGGGCGGCGGTGGACATTCCGCCAGGCATGGCGGAGCTTTCCATCAGAAGTACGCGGTGTCCCCGTCTCGCAGCCGTGACCGCCGCCGCGATGCCGCCAGGACCCGCGCCGACGATGCAGATGTCTGCCGCGTACTTGACGGGAATGTCCAATTGAAGCCGAATGTCCATGATACGCTCAGTTGGAACTGTGATGATTTCGCGGGCTGTCTAGAAAGTCCAGCCGATTCCGTAGTTCTGGCCGTTGTTGCTGCGGCGGTCTTCCGAGCCGACGATGGTGTAATTTCCTGAAGGCATGGTGCTGCTGTCGTTGGGCCATTCGATGCGCTTGTAGCCGTAGACCTTGACGGCGCGTACGGAAAAGTCTCCCATGAGGGCGTTGAAACCCTGCTTGTAGTGCTCGGTGATGTTTATGCAACTGGTGTTGCTGGAGACCTTGTTCAGCGCGTCGGCGAGTCCAGAGAACCAGGAGACCCCTGTGCCCCAGTTTTGGCCTTTGCAGCCATCATAGGCGAGGGCGACCTGGCTGAACCAAGGCCGCCCGATGATTTCACGCTGATTGTATTTGGTGCGTTTATAGGAGAGGATGCTGTTTCCCACATAGTCGCCATGATGGCTCAACTTTACGTTATTGGAGGCGCAGACAAAGACTTTGCCGTATTCAATGTACGGTTTGTAGAGGCCGAGCGCGTCGGCATAAGGTTGGGTCAAATACCATTCCTTTGTGGTGGCGTCCTGGTTGTAGACTGGCATTTCATGGCGGAACATCTGCCAGTCGGACTCGTAGAGGTTCATGGCAATGGATATCTGCTTCAGGTTGCTGATGCAGTTGATGTCACGCGCCTTCTGGCGGGCCTTGGCCAGAGCGGGAAGCAGCATTGCGGCGAGGATGGCGATGATGGCGATTACGACCAGCAATTCGATGAGCGTGAACGATTTCCGCATTTTACCTTTCCTTATTTGACAGCTTGTTTTTCGATGAGCGCAGCCAAACGGGCGCGCAGTGCCTTGAAGGCTTTCGGTGCGTGCTTGAAATTGCTTTTGACCTGTTGTTTCGGGAACATCCTCCCAGCCTCCGCCAGGATTTCAGACAATTCCTGCCTGTCAGACTCCGCTTGCGCTGTCTGCTGGGCAAGGACCAGGTAGTCGTAATCCTCGATGGCGTCTCGGATGCTTTCCATCAGAATGCCTGGCATCAGTCCATCCTTGCCAGGATAAAGAAGAATGCCGTCGGTTCCATATTGGGTGAAGTCTTCAGATTGGACAGCGGCGGGGTCCAGAAGCCTGGCTTGGGAGTTGTCCTTCATCTTCCAGTGAGTGGCGCACCAGAAAACGGAGCCAGTGTAGCCAGTGCAGAAATTTCGCCAGAAATACAGACGCATTCTGGTGGGATGCGAGTCCATCGCATAATAGACGCTGTTGTTATAGGTGAAAGTGGCTTTCCCGTTGGCGCGTTCGCGTATCATGGCCGCCTGCACCTCGGGACGCATCTCGGTGGTGGGTGAATTCCAGATGTCCACCAAACCCTCCAGTTCAGGGCACGGGTAGTAGGTGACCATGAATTTCACATCTGGCGCATTCTCCTTGGCGAGCCTCAAGTCCTCGCCCAGTTTCCTCCGCGCCTCCTCGCCCCACGGCTCATCCGCAAAATAGACGATGCCGTGCTTGTGGAGAAAATCACTGCTCTTGACGAAATGGTTGAGACGTCGATAGCGTTCCGAAGTCCATTTCTGGTATTGTGCGCCAGGCAGAGAAAAGTATGCCAGTCCCGCTTTCTCGAAAGCCTCCACCAGATCTTCGTGACCAGCCATGGGGCGCAAGGTGGGAATCCCATTGATTTCCGCGTTGGACAGACGCATGGACATACGGGGGGAGATGCGGTATTCTGCCAGCAGCGGCCAATGTCTCCGTATGAACTCGAAATAACTCCGTCCATTGTCAATTTGATAGACGGGCTGGACGAACTGTTCCCAGAGGCCGACATCCGCTATGAACGAGGGCAGGTGCGGCAGGGTGAAGGAGCGTACCGTCAGGGTCAGGGGAATCCTCTTGACCCCATCCGCCGTGGTCACTTTGACCTCGCCTTTAAAGACGCCGTGTGGCGAATTCGGGGCAACCCGCAGGGTAATCCAGAAGCGCGCGGCCTCGTCCGCCTTCAGGAGTGTGTTATCCGCATGGCGCAGGATTTCAGGGTACATGCCTGAACTGTTGGCAAAACTGGAGGGATTCTCCAGATAGCGGTCAACAATGTGACGGACTTTGACGGTGACGGAGGGGCTGGAGCCCTGGGAGTCTCTCAAGGCGCCGACGGCCACAGAAACCTTTTCGCCTTCCCCGCCGCGGATGATGACCTGGAATGATTCGGACTCGTTCCTGGCTGCATCCACTGAAATGCCTTCCGCTGGAATTGCGGGTGTGGCAGCATTGAAGCGGAGTTTGGTAAGGGAGTCCATTGTGCCCACTTCGGCACCGAGAAGCGGCAGGGCGAATCCCGCGAGCCATGCGGCCAGGGTAATACTTTTTAGGGATTTCATGGCATGGTCTCCCTCATTTGGCCTTCTGGAGCTCCCTGGATGTTTTCACAATCAGGTCGGCGATTCTTCTGCGCCATTGGCGGAGTGAAGCAGGGGCATTCAATGCGTCGCTGTTCATCCAGTCCGTGGCGAGAAGTGTTTCTGTTTCGGCCAACAGGGGATTGGCTGCCTCCATGGACTTCAGGCGTTTGGCATTTTCCTCCAGGATGCACAGGTAATCGTAGTCATCCTGACCGTCGCGCATGGCTTTCAGCCGCACCGATGGGAGAACCCCAGCCTCGGTCAGCAGCACCATGTTGGCGTTGAAGGAGTCGCCGCCGCGGCCGTTGTTCCACTTGTCCGAGGAGATGACGTTGGCGGTTGCCCAGAGAAGGGAGCCAGTGTATCCTGCCTGCTTCATCATCCAGGCGTTGCTGCGGACTTTTAGCAAGGGGAAATCCAATGCGGTGGTGGTGCCTGGAGGATTGACGCAGTAGAGTGCGCCGCCATGCTTGAGGATGGCGCGGGTGTAGTCGCTGACCTCAAGGGGACGCGCCCAGACATCCACATAGGGAATCATGTGGAAGAGCCCCGTCTTGTAGTAGGTCAGCATTACAGGAATCCTGGTGGTGGCGCGCCAGTCGGTTACCCAGTCGATGAATTTCTGTTCCTGCGTGTGATTGATTTCGTCAAAGGGCGGATAGGTGTAAACGGAGTCCAGGGCTCCCTTGGCGTCGAAAAAATCTCCTTTCATGCGGAGCAGTTTCGGATTGCGTTTCAGCAGACTGCATCCGATGCAGAAATGGCTGGCGCCCGCCGCCAACGCCTCGGCGTATTCCTTTTCCCAGAGTGCGGGGTTGTCACCCAGCGGGTCATAACGCGGGGAGAGCCGATGGTCCAGCAGCATGTCCCTGGTCAAGCGCACATAGTCGCGGCGGGTCAGTTTGGAGCCAGAGTTGCTGATGAGCCAAGTCGGCTCCCCGAAGACATCGCCGCAGTCCGTCTTCAGGCGGGGGATTGCAGGCAGCGTAAAGTCCCATACCGTAATCTCCAGGGGGATTTTCACTTGGGGATGGTTGTAGCAGATGAAACGGATTTCGCCTTTGTAGATGCCAGGCTTCACATTGCCGCTGCTCCTTGCCTCCACATGGAAAAGGGTGTTTTCCTTGGAATTGGGGCAAATGTAGGGGGTGTCCTCAAGAATGACCTCGGGGAAACGTCCGTTGACCACGGCGTGGGAGCCGAAGATGATTCCGCCCTGCAAAGTATGCTTGACAGGGGCGATTTTCACAGTGAGGCCTTCTGGCAGCCCTGTGCAGATTGCGCGGAGGCGATACGGGAAATTGAAGGTGCGCGGCCTGGCGGCGATGAAGAAGGACTCCCCTTCGTTGCGCGCCAACTCCAGCCGAGCGGGCTCTTTCCTTGCCTTGGCGGAAAGCGTGTCCGACGGGGTGATGATTTCCAGACTGTCCGCAAAGAAGAACTCCATGTTGTCAGTGCGTTCCAGCAGGGGGCCGTGATGAACAGAGGGCTTTTCCAGGAACTGAGCCATGTCATCCTCGGCGAAGAATTCAGCCTCGGCGGAAAGTTCACCGCAGGCAAATGCGTTTCGCAGGATTTCACTTTTGCTGTCGGCATTGCGGATTTCCACTTCCAGAAAATATGGGCCATCCGGCAGCGGGTGTTCAGTGGTCACAGTCAGTGCGACCGTGCTTAGCCTGCGCGCATCCAACGCTGCCTTTGCCGCCTCCCCTTCGGCCATGATGTTGCCTCGGGGATCCACTATGCGGGGGAGGATAGTCACCTCGCCAGGGCATACGCCAGAAATCTCCGCCTTGAAGTCAAACCTGGCAGAACCCGTGGCAAATTGTCGTGTGGGGACGTTCATGGCGTAATTCTCGGATGCGGAGGTGACTTCGGCAAAGTCGCCGCCTACTGCCAGGGTGACGCGAAGGGAACTGCTGCTGCCAGGAGCCAAGGTCATGATCGGGAATATTTGCTCCAGAGTGTGGATGTTATTCATCCAGCTGTTGTAGTAACGGGCGGGGATGGTGCTGCAATAGTACCAGATGGCTCCGTCCTTTGCCCAGGAACGCGCACACCAGGGGCTTTGTGCTGGAGTGGTGACGCCTAGTTCTTCGTGGCGGACACAGGCGTTTCGCCAAAGGCCAGTCTTGCGCTCATGGGCGGTTGAGACGCCGCGCAATTTGTTGGTTCCTGTTGAATGGCTGCTCCTGAACCAGGGGAAAATCTGCTTTTGCTCCCTGGTGGGGTTGATGACCTCCCATGACATTGCCACTTTGCTCTCGCCTGGCCGCAGAGTGAAGGTTTCCCGCAGTAGCACACCGTCTTCGAAGGTGATGGAGTAAGTCAGGCTCTCTTTGCTCTGTGCCTCTAGTTTCCATGGCCTTGTGGAAAACTGCTTCCTGTAGGGGAAGGCATTGTCGTGATTCTCGAAATTTCCCAGTCCACGCGCCTTGTTGTCATCATTGGGCAGTGTGTTGTTGAAGTCACGGTGGCGTACTTTGTCGTAAATTTCGACAATGCGCAGGTTCCTCTCCTCCAGCGTAATCCGGAGATACTCGTTTTCAAGCGTCGTCTCTGCGCGCAGAAGGGTTGCCGCAGCCAGGGTGAAGGCAAGGAGAATAGGTGTTGTTTTCATGTCAGCGATTCCGAGAAGAGGATTCCATTGCCAGGCAGCCGCATCGGTCTGCCTCATTCCGCCTTCAGTTCCGTCTGGAAAGTCTTGACTGCATCCTGGAACAGCCTGGCGCAGTCCGCCTTGCCGTTGGTGAAGACCAGGATGATGCGGGAACGGCCTTTGTCGCCTTTGGCAAAGTCATTTAGTTGAAAGTCAGGATGGCTGAGGTCCATTCCAGGACGCCAGCCGTGGCCGCGGCGGTAGCCGCCGCAGGTGATGCGCCCTCCGCCGGAGAAATCGTAGTCGTCCAAGGAGGGGATGACGACCAGGATGGCGTCCTTTTCCGCATTTTCCTCGGAGAAGAGGGCCCAGGTGCGCAGTTGGTAGGTGACCTGCTTGCCGTCCCTCTCCAGGAGGATGGGGTCGCGCTCCGGCAAGGCGAGTTTGGTCAGGTTCACGGGGAAGTCAACGGATGGGGCGCTTCCACGCTGGCAGTGGAATTCCTTGTTGGCGGTGTATTCCATGTCCACCAGCATGGCGGGAGAACCTTTCACGACGACGTACTTCACCACGGTGTCAAAGCATTCGTTGGAGGATTTGGCGATGACGGTGGTTCGCTCGCCATTGCTCTCTACGATATAGGGACCCTTGAGGTTGGCGTTGACCCAACTGTGACCCTTGATGTAGATGGAGGCAGGACGCAGCGCCAGGGCCACAGGCGAGTCGCTTCCGGCCCGGTAGGTGCGCAGATTGCTGGTGTCGAAGCGGAAATGGCCTGTGTCCAGCACATCTGCATGTCCTGTGATGCTTGACAGGCAAATCGCACTGACGGTGAACAGAAGCAAGGCTGTGACATAGTTTCTCTGCATGTGACTTGTCTCCTTTTTTGGGTCTCTTCGCCCTGAAAAGCACGTCAAGGGCAATTTTCGCCTGGACAATGATGACTATACCCCCTCTTTCCAGGAAGTCAAGCACATTCATTGGACTTTTGACTTTGCAAAATAGAAGGAGGATGACGTATTGGCTGTCATTGGGTTAGGGGGCGCAATGTCAGGGCAGGGTTGGCAGGAGCAGTTCCGCCGGGTGCGTCGCGCTGTGGTGGATGGTGTGAATGGATTTCCTCAGTTCCGTGTCATGGAGAATCTTGCCGCCTGTATTCGGATTGCGGTCGCACAGGGGAAAGCTTTGTCCAGCGATTTCCAGCCGCATGGCATGGCCTGGCATGAAGGTGACGGCGATATCCGAAAGATGGATTTCGAACGCATACAGCCTGCCTGGCTCCAGCAGCTCCGCTCTGTCCAGCGAATTGCGGAAACGCGCCCGTATCATCCCCATGGTCAGATACATCGACCGTCCATCAGGAAGAACATCGGAGAGAACCGCGAAGAAATCGGTGTCCGCAGTGGACACGGAAGCCGAAAAACGAAGGACGATTTCACCTGCGAGCGCCAGTTTCCGCTTGAACACTGGGGATGTATAGACCAGGACATCGGGCCGTCTCTGCTGCGGAGTGCGGTCGTAGCAGCCGAGCGACGTGTCAGTTCCGTCATTGCTTGGAACCGGGTCTTCGGGATTGCTGACATAGACGTCCGAAGGCTCGTCACCGCATTTTCGGCGGCTGAGTGTTCCATCGCCTGAAAGAGAATTCGCATTGCCCCCGCTGTGCAGATAATAACGGCATTGTCTTGTCCCAGGAGGTGGCCAGGCTTCGGACGTATGCCAGCGGTTTTCGCCCAGCGAATAATACCGGACTTGCGGTTCGGAGGGGAGCGGGTCCTGGTGCGGGTTCTTCAGGAGGCCGAGCAGATGTTGCAGCCGTCTTTTTTCCACGCCAAGGTCCTCGTAATTGCATTCTTTGCCGAAGAGGTCGGGATTCAGCAGGCCGCCGTGCCCCCAGGGGCCAATCGTGAGGCGGGTGAAGCCGCGTGCGCAGGAAGTCGCGGCATACTTCCGCATCAATTGGAAACTGGCGACGGTCTCCGCCTTGAAGATGTCAAACCAGCCTCCGATGATATATGCAGGGGCACGGAATCGCTTGAACTCCGAAACGGGGAGTTTGAGAAGTCCGCCTGGCTTCAGTGCCTTGGCAAGAAACTTCCGGACTGGCGGCAGTTCCCCGTATCCGGCATGGCGGTCGGCCTCCAGGACTGGCAATTGCCAAAGCACTCCGTTCTTTTCGTAATCAGGCACGTTGCTGTATCCGAAAGCGCATCGGTGGTGCATGGAAAGCCCCCACTTCAGAGCGAAGGACAGCCGCACTCCACCGCCCGGGAAGGCCGCGCCTGAGCAGCTGTAGAGCGGGGCGACCCTGGGGGCCGTGCCGACCAGTCCGGGGCATTCCGCCCGTTCCGCGCACCATTGTGTCCAGCCAGGATAGCTGCCGCCGGCCGTGACGCAGCGTCCATTGAACCAGGTCTGTGTCCGCAGCCAGCGGAAGAGGTCTTCGACGTCATCTTTCTCCTGGTCACGCTCGGAGGGGTCGAACACGCCTTCGCTCCAGGCCGTTCCGCGGCAGGATTGCAGAATATAGACAATGGAGTTCTTCAGCGCCCAGCCGTCGGGACGTTCCAGCCAGTCTTTCCGGCAGTACGGCGTTCTAAGGAGAAGAACCGGCATCTTTTTCCGCATATTCGTTGGAAAATAGATGACAGTGTGGAGTTTCGTCCCGTCCCGGCAGGGGAGCATCAGGCTTTGGAGCGAGCAGCTGATTTCATCGGCTTCGGCGGTTAGAGAGACATTGTATTCGTCTTTGGTTGTGCTCATAAAGTGCCTCGCGCATCCTTTTTCATTTCAGGCCTGTCCAGGAGGCCACTGTGTCGCCCATGACCTTCTTCTGCGTCTCTTCGGAGACTCCGGCCTTTTTCAGCTTCAGTTCGTAGTTGACGAGGCTCTCCGTGAAGGGCCAGGTGTTGGAGACGTAGGAGTCCGAGCCGAAGACCAGCTTGTCAAAATAACGGTCGTTCTTCTCCCGCACGAACAGCAGGGGACGGAGCAGGTCGGAGAGCTGTTCCGCGGAGAGGGCCATCCAACTGCCGCATCCGCCCAGGTCGGAATAGAGGTTGGGGTGGATTTTGAGCAGCTCCGCCGCCTGAACCCGCCATACGGTGGTGCCGAGGTGGGCCATCACGATGTGCAGTTTCTGGAATGACCTGGCAATCCTGTCCAGCGTCAGCGGGTCCATGTTGCGCAAAACGGGGCGCTTGTAGAGCACGTCAGACTCATTGGGACGATAGTGTCCCGTGTGAAACAGGACGGGCAGTCCGATTTTCTCCGCTTCCTCGTAAACCGGCATATAGAGGTCGTGGTCGTATTCGTAGTACGGGTAGATGAACTTGAACCCCTTGACCCCCTTCTCCGCGTAATGGTGCAGTTCGGCGGGATCGAGCGGGTGGTTCCACAGATTGATTTTCGCCAGCGGATACATCCTGCCTGGATACTGTGCGCAGATTTTGATCACCTCCTCGTTGGGAACCATGTCATGGCCGCCGTAGAAGGTCCCGCCAACGATGCAGGCGATGACATCGCGTTCTTCGTATGTGCGGACAAACTCCCTGACTTTTTCAGGGTCGGCTATATCGCAATGGCAGTGAAAATCAATTTTCATCTCAACACTCCAGTTGGCAGGCAGTTCTATTCAGCGGAATAGATGCGGAAAATGCGTCCGGGAACGCCTTCCCAGCCCGGCACCAGGGTTGGCTCGAAGCGGATTTCCCCCGCCTGGGCCAGCGTCTCCAGCATACTATAAGCGGTGATGGCACAGTATTCCAGCGTGGTGTGCGGAAAAAGCGGGCGGATGCCCAGGTCGCAGAGTTTTCCGAGGGTCAATCCTGGATTCTCCCTGATGGCGGAGCGAAATGCGGGCAGGGCCTTGGGCGGGATGCGTGTGTCGATGGCAGGATAATCTTCGGCAAGCCGCTCTCGGTGGAATTCGCCTTTGGCGGTGACAAAGCCGACCGAGTTGCCAGCAATCTCCATCGCATAGCCAGGTACGCCGAGCGAGGTCACCGAGAGCCACACGGAGTCCTCCTCAAAGTCGCACACCAGATGCTGGTTCACATTGACGAAACCGATGAAATCGGGGCGGTCGCGGAATAGAAAGATGGTCGCCGACTCCTCTGGCAGGGAAGCGCAGACCGTTTTCATCGCTCGAACAGGGTCGCCGTGCTCCAGGTACTGCTCCTCGACCGCGTTGGCGACGATATCGGACATGCTGGCGCGGGTGCCGTCCGTCAACAGGAAACTGCGCATTGCATCCTCAGGGATGGCGCTTCTGCATTTGCGTCCACGCGCCAGCATGGCGTTGGCGCAATCGGTGAATGCGGGCGTATTGTCCTTGAAAAGCCCGCTGGAACCCTGCGAGACCAGTGCCACGATGCCGTCGGCTCCGACAAAAGGATGAGCGCGGTGCGCGTCCCCGCCGGAAAGGGTACGGCTGTGAATCAATCCCGCACAACCTGGAAAATCCTTCAGTTGAAACCGCTTCTGCCAGACCTCGGTGCAGCCGACGCATTTTTCCCAATGCAGGCCCGCGACGTCCATGGTGACCAATCCAGTATAGAAACCGCCCCAGATCCCTTCGATTCGAGTCAGGGAATCCCAAAGGAGAGGCGCGGCCTCCTGTTTTCCCGCGTAAGCGCTCCAGACGCACATGTTGTTACTTCCTTACAATTATTCCTATGAAACACACCGTGTTTCCTGCGTTGTGTTGACGGCGCGCTCGCCATGGGTACTCTCATCTCCCAAACTCCAGAACTCCCAGTAGCGAAAGCAACAGTGAATTGCTTTCGCCGCGTGGAGTTTCGGAGCCTTGGAGTTGAAGGCAGCAGATGCCAGAACCTTCCTCACCTCCTATGAAACACGCCGTGTTTCCCGCGTTGTGTTGTCGGCGGCGAGACGCCGCCGCTACCTTTTTTCACCGGACGTCGATTACCTTGCCTGTGCGGCGCGACTCCTCGGCTGCAAAGACCATCAGGTGACTTTCCAGCGTCTCATCGACCCCGCTGAGGATGGAGGAGCGGTCGCCCGTCTCAAGTGCGCGGACAAATGCCTCCATCAATCCGAAGTCGCCGCCGCCGTGCCCGCTCAGGATGCTGCCGTCGTCAACCGTTTCGGAGTCCAGGTCGTATTTTCGGCCAGTCAGGAAATCCGTGACATGGATGAGTCTGCTGTCGGCCTGAATTGCGCCTCGGGTTCCGAAAATCCTCGTTTGGCGTCCGTCCTCGTCGCAGAAGGCGGTCATCACCATTTGTCCAGTGCGGTCTCCTGCGAAGGAGAAGTTCACCACCTGGTTGTCCACCACATCGTTGTCGCAGCGGTAAACGCAGCGTCCGTATGGGCCTTCGCGCAGAGCCTTGAGCACGCCATCGGGGGTCACATCGCTGGTCAGCACGGCGGTGGGCCAGTTGCAGTTTCCCTTGAAAACGCGGTCGCGAAGGTAAATCTGAAGCGCGGAATAGGGGCAGTTCACCTCAATGCCCGCCGGACAGTCCGTGCAGCGGTCGGCGGCCCCTGCTGGTTGGTTGGCACGGGTGAAATGCTTCAGGGTGCCGAAGGAGTGGATTTTTTCGCAGGGCACATTCATCATATAGCGAATCCAATCGAGGTCATGGCAGCATTTTGCCAGCAGCATGAAACTGGACTCCTTTTCGTTGCGCCAGTTGCCCCGGACAAAGGAGTGGGCCTGATGCCAGTGGCGGACCGGTTCAAGATGCTGAATCGAAACCAGGTCGCCGATGGCTCCGGCATCGAGGGTCTTTTTCAGCAACCGCGAGTAGGCGGTGTAGCGCAGCACGTGGCAAACGGCAAAGATGATGCCGGCCTCCTTGACCTCCTTGACGATCTTTCGGCATTCCTCGGCAGTCGGGGCCATCGGTTTCTCCAGCAGGATATGGTAGCCAAGCCGTGCAAAGGCAATCGCCGGCTCCGTGTGCATGGCGTCCTGAAGGCAAATCAGGACCGCGTCCGCGAATTTCGGCAGTGCCGCGATTTCAGTCCATGATTGGTAACGGCGTTCTTGGGGCACCTGGCATCGGTCGCCGATGCGGTTACGGTAAAACTCCCGCGGGTCGGCAACCGCCACAACCTGTGCGCGTTCAGGGTATTTTTCCGCAAAGGAGGCATACGTGTTTCCTCGGGAACCGCAGCCGAGAACGATCAATTTCACTGGTTCAGACATGCAAAACTCCTTTTTTTGAAATCCAACCAACGCTTTTATTGCCGCCAGGCATAGCGTGTTTCCAATGAGAAAATTTTGCCATGCGGGAGGGCGGGCGGAGTGAAACAGGGTTCCACCGTCGAGGCGGCATTCTCCGAATTCCAGACCAGCACGCCATCGGCTGCGGGCGCATGGATTGACAGGCTTCCGTTCGGGGTGGTGATGACAAAAGGCGTGCCATCGTATTGGTCATTGAGGCAGCGGCCAGGAATGGGCAGTTGCCGTCCGTTCCGTTGCGCAAAAGTGACGCTTCCTGGCTGGTTGTACCGCTCATTGCCGGAAAGGATTGTCCACGGCCCTTGAATCTGCGGGTAATTCTTGCTTCGGAAGGAAAAAGAGACTGGATACGGCTTGGGATTGAAGATTTCGCCTTTGCAGAGCAATTCCCCATTCCGAAGTATGATGGTCCTTTTCAGTTTGACGCCTTGAAGCGAAACCACATTGGGGGCTGCATTGCGAGGCGGCGGCAATTCCGCTTCGAGCGTCATTTCCGCGTGTTCTGGCGAGGCCGCAAAGCCTGTCACCTCCCAATCGATGGTCTCCTCTACCGTGTCCGGAATGAAAAGCCATTCGTCAAGCCGCCCGACACGGCTGGCGTCTGAGACGATGTCCTTCGAGCCGCGCCGCCATGAAATGATGGAGCCGTTCCTTCGCGTTGAAACGCCGATGGTGGAAATCCCGTCGGAAAGTTCGGCAACCGCCTTGCCGGAAATCTCCACTCCCCATCCAGCGCGGTAGTTTCCCGCCTGCTGGGGACGCACTTTGGTGAATACATCATTATCAAGGAACGGCAGGAGTTCTTCCCGAAGTTTGGCCTGGAGCACACACTTCTCTCCATCCAGGGGGAGTTCGCTGGCGGACAATTCCAATAGTTTCACGCTTTGCGGTTCAAGCGCAACGAGGAATGGCTGGGTGCCGTCAACCCCCTGGTAGCGCTCCCCTGTTTCAATGTCGCGGACTGCGCGGAAGGCTCCCTGCGCAGGAATCTCCAGAATCATCCGCTCTTTGGATGAGTAATTGAACAATGTCAGCAGTTTCCCTTTGCCTGGTATTTCGTGGCTCAGCGCACGCAAGACAGATTTCAGGTCTGGGATAGACGCGGAAATTGTCTTCCCGTCCTTTTCCTGCGTAATCACGTGAACGTTTTTGGGCACGGTGGAGACGGGCTCGCCCCGTTGCGCGTAGTAATCCTCCGCGCGCGAGACAGCCGAGACACTCTTTTGCAGGAAGGGATAGTAGGCTCCGTCCAGAATCTCGGATGGATAGATGGAAAAGCCCTGGCCTCCCAGCGCGGCCGTGGCCACTATGTTCATGTGAAGCAAGGGGGGCGTATAGCGGATGTAGAACCTCTCCAGATTTTCCGCCGGGTCAGTCCAAGGCGCCTGGGGCGTCTTCAGGGTTTTCATGTTAAAGGCGAAGTCATCGAAGTAGGTTAGCCCGCTGTAGTAGATCATGTTGTGCATGATGTCAAATGCGTCATCAAACTGGCGGACATCCACTCCGCACCAGGCGGCCACGTGAGGCGGAGCCGCATGAAGATTGTCCGTGATGATGCTGACATGGCTGGTCGGGAAATTCTCCTTGACCAGCCGCGCGAAGTTGCGGGCCACTCTGCCGTTCTGGCGCACGCGGAACTGAAAATATTCGGCAGAATACTTTCCCTTGACTTCATCCACAGCGGCTATGTGGTCCAGTTTGAGTTCCTTGGAGAAACGGTCGCGGCAAAGGGAGCATCGGCAGACCTTCATTGGCTCAAGGTCCCATCCGATGCAGTCAACTCGATGTGCCTGGCTTATGGTGCTGCGGAGAGAGGCCAGCACATACTGCTGCCAATAGGGAGAATCATATTCCTCGGCTGCATAAGTGGGGCAGATTTCACTAATCGGACCAGTTCCCTCGTCCATCCGATACACCTGCCAGTTGTTCTTCTTTCGCCAGTTGGGCAATCCGTTGTCATAGAAATACGTTATGAAATATGTCCTGTCATTGATGTCGCGACGCAACTCCTCAGGCAATGACTTCCAGAAGAACAATTTACCAGTCAGAGGACGCTGGGAAAGGGAGAACAGCAGTTTCAGGCTGGTCTCGCGAACCTCGGGGAACGGTGCGGTAAGATTTTGGAGCGCGGTGATTCCCAGCATAAAGCGTTTGGTCGGCTCAAACTCCTTCAGCGGAGGCAGGACCTTGAATTGGATGGCGATTTCCTCGGATGTCCCTGCACACGGGGAGATCAGGCGAAAATACCCGACACCATCCTGTGTGGAGGTTTTTGCGGAAATGAAGACACGCTGGGTGTTGCTCCAGACTTTCGACTTCCGACGGACCATCTGAAGCAGCTTTTCCTCAAGTTTGACGGTGTATCGATTGTATTTCCTGCCTTCCCTTTCAATGGAACTGCGCGTGACTGGGTCAGGCAGAAATTCCTTCTTTGCGTTTCCCCACCATGGAGACGAGCCGATGAACCTGATATCCTCGGGAAGGTCGATTTCCAGCATCATCTTCGCGGCGTCAGCAGGCTCCGCGTAAATGTCTCCCAGAAGAGTCTGCGGCATGTCCGCCACCAAATGCATGGTATTCCTCTGGAATTTGGCAGGATAAAACTCCAGTGCCATTGGGGGAACCGCATTGTCCGAGGCCCAAAGCGCCGCTGCAATCAAGCCGAACACCAAACAGAGATTTCTCTTCAATTCCATTATGTGTCTCCCCTAATCTGGTCATTTGGTGGTTAGAATCTAATGCCTCGCTTGAAATACACGGCGTCATCCGTTGTGACAGATTTTGCATCAAGAAGTTTTATGCTTTCGCAGTGTCCATCCGCAAACACGGTGTTCACCACACCGTTATTTGCCGAGATATAGTGTTGCTGGTGTTTTGTTGCGTTCATCATGCCGCCGTTGTGGCGCGCTCCCATCCTCTGCCTGAATGCCTGAGCGGCATTTGTGCTATCACCAGAGTCCATGAACATCAATGCGATTGACGCTCCAGTCAAAGCGCCCAGTTTTTTAGGAGACACGGCGTCTGGCAGATTTTCATCTGAACCCCGCCCGCCGCAAAGATAGGCGTTGGCGGCATAGTGAGTATGGGCATAGCCGTAAGGAGATGTGCTGTAGTCCCAGGAAAACCCCAATGGTTCGGACGGGCAGGCAAACGTTCCTTTGGCGTGGCGTATTTTCCCACTAGGCCTGTATGAATCCTTCCAATCGCAGCCGTAATTGGCAAGATGGTCATAAAAGCGCATATTACTCCGTCTGCCAGGCACCGCGAATCCTTCATAGTCATCAGAATACAACATGCTTGCAGTCCCCATTGTCCTGAGGTTGTTGGTGCAGGAGACCTGTCGCGCCTTCATCCTGGCTTTGCTCAACGCGGGCAAAAGCATCGAGGCCAAGATGGCGATGATGGCGATTACGACAAGCAATTCGATGAGGGTGAAGGACAAGGTGGTGGCTTTGCGTTTCATGTTCATCTCCTGGTTTTGTTTTCCACGGTTTCAATCTTCACTTCATTTGGGGCCATTCCTCCAGCCTCATAATCGGCATAGTTGATGAGAATCCGCACTTCGCCGCCGTCGGGGAGCGGGTGATGCGTTATGCCGATTTCCGGGGCTTTCTCAGGACACTTTACCCCTGCCAGTTGCGCGAGTTTACGGTAAATCCGATACAGTTTGCATTCGGAGGTGATTGCCGCCTGCTCAAGCGGAGCGTTGAGATAGACCAGTTGTCCGTTGCCGTAACGCCGACGTATCAGAATCGGATGTCCGCCAGTGTCTTTGCCCAGGACATCGCAGGTGTCCGCCAGCAGACGGCGGGTGACTGGGGACTCGACCTCGAATGTTTCCTTGCTGCCATTAATGGAGAAGACAAGCTTCTCTGGAACCTGCGCACGATAGTCCACGCGACAGCCGAATTCGGAACCGAACGGCTGGAGCATTCCGCTGCCCGCCGTGAAACAGACCGTCGCCCCGCTGGAAGCCGCTTGGAGCAGTTGGCGGTATTTGTGCAGTGGCATAACGTTGAATCCAGAGATGCTGGGCGCCAGATAAAACTGTGCTTCAGGGAGTCTGTCACGCGAGCCAATGTCGCAGAAGTCCACTTCAAATCCAGCCTGGGTGCTGAGAATGAAACTGCCGTAGGCGGTTTTCCAAATCAACTGCTTGTCCGCCTGGGTCAGGACAATCAGGCAATCCACGCGGCGGGGAGGAAGACGGTCAAAAGGCATGTCCCGAAGTTCCTGCTGGAACCGTTTCATGGCACGGGCTGCGCCGTATGGGACACGGGTGGCGCTCAATGCGCCGAGATTTCGCTCCATCGCCACCCAGCGGTACGGCAACTGGTCCGCGCATTTGTCAAAGGCGAAGGCGCACCACCAGAGCACACCGCCCAAACCATGCGCGTATGCGGAATACAGGACGGTTCGCAGATAGGCCTCCGCGCGTTTGTCCTCCAGATATTCGAGTCCCAATGAGCCGATCTCCTCCACGAAGGCAGGTTTCCCGCAGGCCTGATAGTAGAGAGTTTCGGCGATGGCGTGATAGACTGCGGGAATGGTGTTGAGCGCGCTCTTTCCGCAATGGGGCGTGAAGACCGGATAGGGATGGGTCGTCAGCGCATCGGTGAGTTCTCCGAGAATCCGCTGATTCCAGCAGCTTTGGGCATCGGCCGAGGAACCATGCATGCCAGAGTAAACTGGGCGTGACGGGTCGGCCAGACGAATGGTCGAGACGATGAGGTTGAGCCAGTTCCAACTGACAATGGGGTCTGTGCATTCCGAAAGGCAGTTGCATTCGTTGCCAGGCTCCCAGGCGATAATCGCGGGATGCTCCTTCATTTCCGTGACGAATCCGCGCAGGAAAAGGGTTTCCAGATAGAGTGCATCAGGATGGGTGTAAAGGTTCTTGTCGGTCAAGGCGGGCGGCACAAACAATGCACCGCTCATCCATCCTGTCAGAAGCCCGACAATCAGTTTGAGGCCATGTTCCTGAGCCAAATCGGCGACTTGGCGGAAACGCTTCATCATGGCCTCGCTCAGCCCCCAATGAGACAGTCCATGCTCCGCAAGGGACGACCCGTCTGGCATGACAAACTCGACATGGGCCCCGCCTGCTCTGCAAGCCCAATTGACAGGCTGGAAATCAGACCAGAGCGGGAACACGCGGATGGTATTCATCCCCGCAGCCCTCATTGCCGCGAAGTCTTTTTCGACTGCGGTCTCTGACCAGTCACGCCACATTTGGAGGCCAGATTCGCTAGACCAGTAATTGCAGCCAGTCAGAAACTCTGTAGCACCAGGTAAGAATTGCATAGGAAATCCTTGGTAATCGCTCTGACAATAATATCATTTGATGGGCAGCGATTACAACTGATTGGTCATCTTTTTCTCATGGAACATTTGGAACAGAAATTTGGAAAAGAACATTTAGGCTTTAGATTATATGCGAGAGTAGAAAAAGCAGGAAGGCATGTCATGGCGAAAAAATACACGATTCGTAAATTGGCCGCTGAATTGGCGCTGGCGCCGTCCACCGTTTACCGTGCTCTGTCGGGGCATCCAAACGTGAGTCTGGAAACAAGGCGAGAAGTGCTTCGCGCCTCCCAAAGGCAAGGCTATCTTCTGCCGATGCATGAAAAGGGCAATATTGCGGTCATTGTTCCGTCCTTTTCCTTCAACGGATATCTGGAGTGTCTGTTGCTGTCCCTTGAAGCGGAGTTTCACCGTCGCGGATTTCGTTTGCTGCTGGTTTCCGAACCAGACATTGCGCTTCTTGGCGACCATGTGCTGGACGGGATTGTGTCTTTGGTCTGGAAAGAGGGGCTTGAGAAACTGCTGCCAAAAAAGTTTGCCTTGCCGATTGTAATCGTGGGGGGCACGGCAAACACCCTGGAACACATTCCAAGCATCATGTCTGACCCCAAGGGGATTCGACTGGCATTGGAGTATCTGCGAAGCCGTGGATGCCGTAGAATCTTCTATGTCTCCACTGCTACGGAGAAGACGCTGGACGCATCACAGCGCCTGGCGCAATTCCGGCAATTCTGCATAAGGTACGGGCAGGATTACGACTCGATGCACTTGAAACTGCACTGGCGTGAACTTGAGGAAAAATTCCATTTCATTCTGGAGGCGAATCCAGATGCGTGCTTTTGCGCCAGCGAGACCTTTTCCGTGAGGGTGGGCCATCTGCTGAAGGCTGCGGGAAAGCGGATTCCGCAGGATATCTCCCTGATGGGCCTGGAGGACAGTCATGCCAATGCGTGTTTCACGCCGCCTATCACAGCGATCCGTCAGAATTTCGAGCAGATTGCGGTGAAGGCCGCGAATGAGATTGTCGCTGCATGCAGAAACAATATTCCTCCCAAAGGAAGCCTGATACCATTCACTCTGATTGAACGCCAGAGTGTCCGTGAGCCAGAAGGGCAATGACCCACACCGAAGTCACAGCAGCGGACAAATCTTATCAAGGTCCTCTGTTGCGAGCCTGAACCATTTCCTCAGTGTGCTGCGGACTTTTTTGACGGGCATGGCCTGCACCTCCTGAAGGTAGGCGGCAAACTTGCGCGCTTTCTGTTCACG
>JAFRLP010000195.1 GCA_017431185.1 Victivallales bacterium
AATCCAATCACAATCACACCTGATGATGTAGTATCAAATGCTGTAGATATATTTCAAAATAATAATTTTCATCGTCTACCTGTTGTCGATAAATCAAATCATGTAGTTGGTTTAATTACTGAAAGAACCCGTCAAGAGAATGTATCGCCCTGTCACTTTCTGGACGGCAACGCCATCTCCTTCCAGCCGTCGATGCGCCCCTTTGCGGAGTTGAAGTTGACGCCGATTATCCGAATGGGAAGTCCGCAGGACTGGAATTTCTCGTAGTAGTGCCTGTCCACAATCTGGGCGACTGCTTTCTTCGCACTCTTGTTCAATTTGAACTCGAAGATATAGACCGCCTTCGCCGTGCGGATGTACGCGTCAATTCGTCCCTCGTTGGTGCGGGATTCTGCCTTGACGCTGCTTCCAAGGAGCAGGAAGGTGATGAAGAAGATGGTCTGGTAGTAGTGTTCGTCGCCTCCGCAGATGTCGTATGGAATGCTGGCGAAGTAGGATTCCAGAGTGGCCATGAAGGCCTCCAAGTCGTCGCGCCGCATGGCGTCCGTAAGCTTGAAGACCATGGAGGACATGGCGGAGTCCTTGTAGCCGCTGTAGTAGGCCAGCAATTGGGTATTGAAGGCGTCCTCCACTTCATGGTCGGGGAAGCCCAGCCTGAACATGCTTGCTCCCAGAGCCCCCGGCAGGACCTCCTTGATGGTCAGATAGCCTGTCTGCCAGAGTAGCCCAAGAGGATCGATGTTGTCCACCTCGTATGCGCCGAAGGCCAGCGAGGTGACGGGGACGGTGAGGGCCTGCTCGAAGTCGAAACGCGTCGTCCTGGCCAGTTCGAACAGTACCGTGGTCACGCCTGTTGTGCCCCAGTAGTTGTCGAACTTGTATTTCTTGCTGAAGAAACTGGAGATGGAGACGGGATTGCAGACATGGATGTCCGCCTCTGAAAAACGGTATCCATCGTACCAGGTAATCAGCATCCGCATCAATTCCTCGTCTGATACCCCGTTGGCTTTCTCCGCCTCTTCGATTCTATCCGCGAAATACCTTCTCACTTCATCTTCCGTAAAGCCCAGCATTGCCGCATAGTCGGCCTCCAGCGTGATGTCCGTCAAGTTGTTCAGTTCCGAGAACAGCGACACGTGGCAGAACTTGCTCACGCCGGTAACCATGGCAAGGCGGATGCTCGTCGAGCATTTTTTGATGCTTGAATAGAACCCCTTCAACACCGGAAGAATCGCCTTGCATCGCGCCTGGTCGGAAATGTTACTCAGAATAGGCTTGTCGTATTCATCGACCAGGATGACGACCTGCCTGGTGTCGGAGGCTTTTGCCGCATCCCTGATCAGGTTCTCAAAGCGGACGGCAAGTCCCGTTTCGCGCAGTTCCACTCCAAGGTCGTCCGCCGACGCCTTGAGAAGATGCTCAAGATAGGCATGGAGTTCCTCCGGCGTCCTGCTGTCGCAATTCGCAAGGTCAAGATGAATGACAGGATATTTCTCCCACTTGTAGTCCTTGCCATGGATTGCAAGCCCCTCGAACAGCTCCTTCTTTCCCGTGAAGATGGCCTCCAGCGTTGAGAGCAGCAGCGACTTCCCGAAGCGACGCGGACGCGACAGGAAATACATTCCCCTGGCGGGCCGTATCAGCTGCCAAATGTACTCCGTTTTGTCCACATAGAGGAAATTGCCATTTATCAAATCCTCGAATGTATATACACTGGTTGTCAAATCCTTTTCCATGCAGTCTGTCCTAATGTCGCATCTGTCCATACCTCATTGCCGTCTGCGCCTGATTCATTGTTTGACTTATCTCTTTTTAATGTAGCCTGTAAAAGGAGTTTTTCCTCTTGGTCTCTCGGTATTTCTTGAAAAATCGCAAAAATCTGAAGGAAAAGACCGTGGCGGACTACATCAACTTCTACAACTGTAAACGCCCCCGCCGAAAACTGAAATTGCAGCCCCCTGACCAGTTTGAACGGAGCTGGTTCGAAAAGGGCGCCACGACGGGTAATTGAGCGGGACAATAAAAAAGCGACTTTGGGGAGAGGTCATAAAGACGTGTCTCATAAGTCGCTGCACTTGCAGTTCAGTTCCGAGAACAGCGACACATGGCAGAACTTGCTCGCGCCTGTCACAAACAAAAGCCGCTCCATGGCGTTCCGGTCTTTCAGAACGCTGTAGAACCCATTCAGGCACATCAGAATCTCACCGACGTTCTCCTTTGATATGTTGGTGAGAATCGGCTTGTCGTATTCGTCCACTAGAATAACGACCTGTCCTTTTTTGTGCAAGGCATCTATGAGCTTGCCGAATGACGTTGCCGCATCCGCGTCTTTTGGAAGCTTTATGGAATAGGATTCGGCGACGGTGACCACCTTGTCCCGCAAATACGCATCGACTTTATCCGCCGTGTTCTTCATTGGCGTATAGTCTCCGAAGCTCAAGTGGATGATAGGATGCATCTTCCACTCGTATGGCTTGTCGTAGAGCGAAAGCCCTTTGAACAGTTCCTTCTTTCCAGAAAAGATGGCCTCCAGTGTTGAGAGCAGCAGCGACTTCCCGAAGCGACGCGGACGGGACAGGAAATACATTCCTTTGGCAGGCCGTATCAGCTGCCAGATGTACTCTGTCTTGTCAACATAGAGGAAATTGCCATTTATCAAATCCTCGAATGTATATACACTGGTTGTCAAATCCTTTTCCATTCAATCTGTCCTAATGTTGCATCTATCAATACCTCATTGCCGTCTGCGCATGATTCTTTATCCGACTTATTACTTTTTAATGTAGCCCGTAAAAGGAGTTTTTCCTCTTGACCTCTCGTCGCACAACTGGTACAATTCCCCCGAGTCTTTCACGTTATTTTGCTCTTTTGACAAAGAGGAAGAAGCCGCCCCTGAGGCTGTTCTGGCAGACATAGCCAACTGGTTCGTATTCGTCATTAAGAGCAACTTTGAATTCACTTTCCATAATAGAGTCAAGGACGGGATGCCCGTTAGGTTGCAAATAGCAAAGTTCGTGGCGTGGGATTCTTGCTCTCCAAGAGTGCCGCCGATAGCAAAAAGCCTAACGGGCGTTCAGTTTTCTGCTTAATCAACCGAAAAGTGTCGGTTTTGGAAAACAGAGAAAACCAGGGCAAGGAGTGGCTGCCTCCTCAAGTCCTCGATCAAGCCGATGATGGACAATCGCCTGCCGCACGATTCCATCTCCGATGTCAATGCAGGCAGGCAACGTCCCCATCACCAGCGCATTCGGCTGCATAAGCCCTGGTTTTCCGCATTGCGCGGGACTTCACCCCCTGATGATTCCGCTGAAAGGAAGCGGTTCCTGCCCCATGGCATCCGTCTCCTCCCTGACAGGATTGAAATCGGCAAGCAGCTTCCGCCAGCGTTCGACTCCGTTCACGAAGGCCTCCAACGCGGCAACGAAGGCATCCGTGTCCAGATGGTCCAGCGGGTAGGCGCGGACAAGGACATATTCCTTTGTGCGGGGGTTCTGAGAAAGCGTCGCGCCCCCGGTTCCCTGGAAGAGGAAATTCGCCTGAAGCAGAAAAGCGTTGTATTTCGGGATGTCCTCCGTGGGCCCCTGGCCGATGACGCCGTAGAGCAGCACCGATCCATCCACTTCATTGTGGACGATCTCCACCTTCATGTTATCGAAACTCAGCGCAGTTATCCCATCTTTGGTGACGATGCCCTCTAAGCCAAACTTCGCCGCGAATCCCGCTATCAATTCATTGTATTCCATAGTTGTTTTTCCTTTGACGGCCGATTAGTTGAAATCCATTTAGTTGAAATCCATGTAGAAGCTGGTCCTGCACTCGACTTCTCCTGCATGGAATTGATATTCCTGAGGCAAGGCATTGATCGTACGTCCAAGCCTGTCGGTACCCTGCATGTCTTTAAACACTTTGCTCGATGGCTCGTTGTCGTATTTGCTGAAGTCAACCTGCGCAAGGCGATCAAATCCCTGTCTTGTGATTCTTAGCTGCATGGTGGTGGAAACCTTGCTTCCGGCATCCTGATTGAACTGAGTATAATTCTCCCCGTCGTCATTCAGAATGAAAATGCACTTTCCGCCCATGTCAAGCGTGGTATCAAGGTTCATTAGCAGCGAACCGTCCGGCTCCATGGTGAGATTGAAGGTGTATTTGTTCTTCTCCTGCCTGCTCGTGACACTGAAAGCCGTTCGGTTGAGATTCCTATCCAGCCCAATGGCAATGCCGTCCGTCGCCGCCTTTATGGTCTGCTGGCTAAGCAGGGACAGCACGATATTCGCCTTGCCTTTCAATGCGCCGTTCAGATTCAGATAGGTGGCGTTCGGGTCTCTCGTTACAAACTTCGCAATCTGGTCGCGAGCCTGGATGAAATCATTGGATAGTTTCACTCCGCCAGGAAGATTGACATCGAAATCGCGGATAATGTCCTTGGAAAACTGGGATTCCTCTCCCTTGCCTTCCGCGAACAGCTTGCAATCGTCGAGCATACCCCAGTTGACCATCGCCTGGCAGGTATTATTCGTCAACGACGTAATGGTCTGCAGAGGATCATGCGAATCGGAGCCGATTCTGCGCTCGATCAATTTCTTCATCGTCAAATCCCCTTCGCCATTGCCCCGTACCGTCTGGGAAAGGAAAATGTCAATGTCCTTTGCAAGCTGCGAAGAAGCCTCGCCCTTTATCTCATTCAGGATCAAATCCGCTTGGACGGAAGCAGGATTGAAATTGCCGTCGAACAAGTCAGTTTCCCGAAAATCGTTAGTCGGCTTTCCAAGACAGCCATATACGCTCTGCTTTACCCTGTTGACATACATCAGATAGGCGTTCGCGGCCATCGACGTCCTGACAGCAAGCCCTTTTGGCATTCCCCTCTTGTTCATATTCCCCGCGACAAAGTCCGCATATACGTTCATCACCTTTTGAGCCGTGGAGGTGTTGAACGCGTTATAGACTTTGCCAAGCGTGCTCTTGCTCAGGCGAGCGCAGAGGATGTCGCCCGCAAACTCGCGGCACGGGCGCATGTCGTCCGAACCTTCGAGAACCTTGATGATGTTTCTGTTCATCAAGTCATTGACATTGTTGCAGAATTGAGCCACGCCCTTGTGGAATTCTATCCCCGAAGACGAAGGCGACAGCCTGGAGAAATCATCGATGGGAAGCGTGCTGGCGGCCTGGACCAATTCCGTGATGACACCTTGCGGAAGACTCTTTCCTTTAAGCTCTGTAATGCATTTCTTCCCGGCGGCCAGGATGGCGGGATTCTTTTTCGATACCTCCTTGAGCTCCGAGAAATTGGCCTTGATATCGTCAATTTTCTCCAGTACGGCTTCGGTGGAGCGGAGCTGTCCGGCACCACTGACGAGAAGGGTATCCATGTTTTTGACGACTATCGGAAGGACATCCGGATCTTCGACGCAGCTTGAAATGACTGCTTTGATGCGCTCGTCAATCTGCGCGCTCCCGTCCGCGCCCGCCTTCTCATACGCGTGGCGCGCATGCGTCTTCGCTTCCGTGCATGCCGTCTGGACATTGTTCGCGAAATTGTCGATGGCTTCCTTTACCGCCATGATCCGACGTGCCGTAAGCGGCTTGCCCAAACCATAGTCCTGCATTCTTAGCGCCGTGTTGACGGATTCAGGGATTTTGCTTTCACCGCCGAACACCTCAATGACGGCATTCTTGAAGAGCTCGCGTGTCAAGTTGTTGACATCCTTCCTGTTCCGAATGCGGAAAATCGCGGAGAATCCACCTATGCCGTCCGAATCGGCGACTTCGATTGCACGTATTCCGATGGGGGGTGTTTTCAATGCCCGCCTGCGCAATGGCCTTTCCCTTGCCAGCCTGCGTCCTTTCCGTCGCAAAGTCCACAAAACTTTGCAACTGTTCAGTATATCCATTTACATTCAAAACCATAATTGTCCCTTCTTGTTTTCTTATTTAAAATATCAGCTACATAGACCTGTTCAACAAGATATTCCAAACGTTATAAAATAATGGCTCAATAGTTTTTTTCCAGTTGCCTACGGCGAAAAATGGAAAGGGTGGAACACAAAAATCTGACGTAAAACAATGTCCAGGCCGTAATTGAACTCATTTTCCTGCAATGCAATGGCCAGAGCTTATCCTCTGCCTACTGCCTTTTCCCCCTCGGTCTTTCGTTTCCTAGTGTCCAATGTTTATACATCAATAATTCTTAAAAATCGTCCAATCGAATGGTTTTTCGTCCAAAACATGCTGCATTAGCGACTTCCTCTGCATCCATCCCTTCAACGACGGCAACGGCAGGATGAGCCGTTTGCTGACTCTGCTGATGCTCTACCAGAAAGGAAGGCGTTGGCCGAGCCACCTTCTATGTCCGCAATGACGATTCAGTGGATTGATGAGGCGCGGCTGAAACTGGAGGCGGAAAAGGACTCCGCCCCAGTTGGCGACAATCAGTAGTCAACTGCCTCTGGCGGGGTGTTCCGCCGGGGGCTTTTCCATCGGAGGGGGTTTCAGATGTCGCTGGCGGGAATGCAGACGACGTCCTTGTTCGGCAGCGGGACAGGCGTTTCGCAGGCGCACAGGACAGCCCCCTTGAGGACTGGCTTGCCAAGTTTCTCCAGAAGCCTGAAATGCCTTGCGTCGTCCCCCTTCGGCGTGGAAGTCTTCTTGATTTCCGCAGGATGGAAACCCTCGGCGGTGTCGATGACAAGGTCTATCTCCCTCTGGTCGCGGTCCCTGTAGTAGAACAGGTTTTCGATTTTCATGCCCGCGTTCCAATAGGTCTTGATGACCTCGGAGACGCACCATGTCTCGAAGATGTGCCCTGCCATCGCGCCGGCCTCCAGGGTCTCGGGCGTCGGCCAGTGCGTCAAATAGGAACACAGACCCGTGTCCAGGAAATATAGCTTGGGCGTCTTGACCAGGCGCGCCGTCAGGCTGCTCGCGTATGGCGGGAGAAGGTGGATGATGTGCGACGCCTGGAGGATGGCAAGCCAGTCCTGTGCTGTCGTCACGTCGATGCCCGCGTCGCGCGCCAGCTCACTGGCATTGAGCATCTGGCCAGTCCGGGCGGCGCAGGAGCAGATGAGCTTGTAGAAGCGGTCGAGATCATGGACTTGCTTCAGGTTGCGTATGTCGCGCTCCAGATAGGTGGTGATATAGCTGGAATAGTAGAAGTTCCGCTCCTCGGGCGTGGCTTCGAGCACATCCGGGTAGGTCCCCCGCCATATCCTGCGGAACAGCTCCATGACGCCCGGTCTCCTGCCGTCGCCGGACGGCGCACTGGGCGTGAACGGGACGTTCTCCCGCCCCGCGAGCTCGGCCTGCGAAATGCCGCCCATGTCGAATACGCAGATTCGTCCCGCAAGCGAGTCGGACACGCCCTGCATCAGCTCGAACTGCTGGGAACCCGTGAGCCAGAACATCCCCCTGGCCTTGTCGGGGTTGCGGAAGCGTTCCTCGTCTATCACCATCTTGATGTAGCTTAGGAGACTGGGGACATACTGGATCTCGTCCAGCAGAACTGGCGGGCTGAAGCGGTCAAGGAACCCCTTGGGGTCCTCCTTCGCCAGAGTCCTCAAATCGGCGTCGTCGAATGTGACGTATTTCCGATCCGGTCCCGCGAGCTTCCGAAGGATGGTGGTTTTGCCGACCTGGCGGGCTCCTGTCAGAAGCAAGGCGGGGAAGAAGCGGTCGGCTGCCTGAATTGCCTTTGTGATGTGTCTGTCGATGAACATGGTCGCCATTCCTTGTTTTCGTCTATTTTGGGATTCAATCCAAGAATTGCCGAAATTCAAGGACTGACCTGCAATAGACTGCTGCAATTTTCGTCTGATTTTGGATTTAATCCTAAATTAGCCGACTTTTTGGATTTTTCCATCCGGAATGCGAGTTTTTCCTGTCTTTTCAACACTTTTTTGGAGATTGCCTTATCTATTGCCTTAAC
>JAFRLP010000196.1 GCA_017431185.1 Victivallales bacterium
ATAGGCATGGGCATTTCGGAAGGGTGGAATTCCGAATGGTTCTGGCCATATCAGGATGGTCATGGAAATCCCGCGCGCGCAGGTGTCGCTCTGGCGGATTACGCCACCTTCCGCAGTTATCTTCGCGAAAAATACCACAATGACGAAGCGCTCTCCGTTGCTTGGCGGCAGCCTGGCTTGACCTTCGAGACCATCCGCATGCCGTCACCTGACGAACAAGACGCAGGACGCATAGGGCAACTCCTCGACCCAGAGCAGGATATGCGGCTCATCGACTGGTTCGCTTTCCGAAACCGTTCCATCGCCGAGGCCATTGAGCATTTCGGCAAGGTGGTCAAGGAGGAGACGGGGGAACGCTGGATGTGCGGAGCATACTACGGCTACCTCATCGCCTTCAGCAACATCTACCATCGACTCCAAACCGTCGGTCACCTTGGGATTGAACAGATCGCCCGCTCCCCATATATCGACTATGTGTGGGGGCCATCATACTACTCCTGGCGATTCATGGGCATGGGTGACAGTCCTATGCAACCAGCGGATGCCTTCTCCCTGCATGGCAAGCTGGTCATTGTCGAGCATGACCAGCGCACTTTCACCGAAGACAGCCACTATGAAGCGCGCAATGGACGCCTCAACACCCCAGCACAAAGTCTTGGGGCCATCAATCGTGCCTTCGGCATGTCGCTTGCCCGCGGCATTGGCCTTCACTGGATGGAGATGTATGAACATTGGTTCCGTGAAAAAGTCATCATAGACCAATTGGCCGAACATCAGCGAATCTATAACTGTTTACCGCCAGTGAAAGGGACAACTCCCGCCGAAATCTGCGTGGTCAGTGACACGCTCTCCGCCCTCTATACCCGACACAATGACGGACATGGACTGCACATCGGACTGACAGGGCTTCTTTCACGGCAGCTCCCTGAACTGGGTGCGCCTTTTCGGCATTTGCTGCTGGCAGACCTGCTGCAGCCAGGACTAGTCCCGCCGCATCGCCTATACATTATGACCAACACTCTGGTTCTCTCTCTTGACCAGCGACGCACTCTACTGGCACGTTTCGCAAGAGAAAAAGCCACTGTCCTATGGATGTACGCTCCCGCGCCATTTCTTCCTGGCCAGGGACCTTCCGCCAAAATCGCTGGGGAGTGGCTGGGACTGGAGATGCGGTTGGAGGATAAGCAGAAATCCCCGATGCTTCATCTGATTGCGGAACTGGGCGACGGACTAGTCTCCAGCCCCAACGCCACAGGTCCTTGGTTTTTCCCTCTAGGCGGCTATGAGCAGACTCTGGGCAGCATTGACGGACAGCCCGCATTTGTCTCTTGGCAACGCGCTGGCGTCAGGCATTATTTCTGCACGCTCACCCTGCTGCCGCCCACTATTCTTCGGCGGATAGCCGCCGCCGCGGGCGTGCATCTCTACAGCGATGACGGCAAAGATCAGTTCCATATCGGCAACGACGTGCTTTTCCTCCATGCACACAGTGGAGGTGCAAAACGTCTGCATCCCTGGCCTGGCACCCGACTGCGCGCCATTCTTGGTCCCCAGTCTGGCCAGGTCTTTCAGAACAATGACTCCTTTATGGCCACAGCAGGACAAACCTATGGCTTTATCGCCGAGTGAAGGCAATCCCTCATTGGCTGATGATAGTTGTCAGGCGAGGCATTGGCCGCGCGGAGTGCATCTGTTCGGCTGTGGTCAGTAGGTGACGATGAAGGCCAGCACCTCAAGGGTCTCGTCCCCCTTGCAGGTGATGCTGTGGCTGCCGCCGCGGCCAGTCAGAAGCGTGTCTCCAGGGCCGAGTTCCGCCGTGGTGTCATTGTCCTGGACGATGGCGCGTCCCCGCAGAATGAGGAAAAACTCATCTTCTTCCTCGTGCTCATGCGGGCCGATGCCCGCGCCTGGCGGGATGACCAGCCTGGCGCAGAGCCTGACATGCTCTCCGCCAAACTCGTCCTTGTGGAAAAGGTGCTCCAAAGTGACCGTGCCAGGGCCGCCGCGCATCTGCTCGCGGCGCTCCACATCAAAGGAACCAAATTTGCGAATCATGATGGTTGAACTATGTTTCACTGCAACTGTTCACTGGCCCATGTTCGTTGACACGTCCAGAAACAGATTTGCCTTTTGAGTTTGACATGCCAAACCGGAGACCCCAATCTGCCCGCGAGGCCTGAAGGCCTCGCGGATTGAAGCAGCCTGGGGTTCTGAATGGATACGTTACACTCCGGATTACACCCCGCGGCCGTGGCAGTTCTTGTATTTTTTGCCGCTGCCGCAGGGACACGGGTCATTGCGTCCGACTTTGGCCTCCTGACGGCGAATGGTGGTCGAACCGCGTCCAGGCGGAGGAGAAGCCGCACTCTGGCTCTCGTTCAGCAGAGAGTCAAAATCCTGCTGGTTGGTGACAGTCTGGCGCGGCTTGTGACCTAACTGCCGCTTGAGTTGCTCGATTTCACTGGACTCGGCTACCGAGGAGGCCGCTGTCCGCTCCTCCTCACGCCTCCCCTGCTGTTCCGCTGGAGCCTGGATGATGACTGGAGAAATGCGGAAGGTGTCCTGGCAAATCTCTTCGCGGATGCGGGTCATCAGGCTGTCGAACATCTTGAACGCCTCCTGCTTGTACTCGACCAGCGGGTCACGCTGGGCGTAACTGCGCAGGTGGACACTGTTGCGGAGGTCATCCATCGCATAGAGGTGCTCCTGGTAGAGCTGGTCTATGCCGTTGAGCATGATGTAGCGCTCCAGCCAGGTGATGGCCTCGGGCGGGAAATTGGCGGCCCTGGCGTTATAGACGTCCTCGATGCACTTCATCAGCGCATGGGACCGGGTTTCGGCGCGTTCCGCGTCATCCTTGCCGGGCAACTCGTCGGGGTCGCCCGTCTCCTCCAGCAACTCCTGCGGGAAGGAGACGGGGAACACCCGCTGCAGCCACTCGCGCAGGGGAGCGAGGTCGATGTGCTCATGCTTGACACGGGCCGCGTAAATCGCGTCCACGCGGTCAGCCAGCGTGGTGTAGATGAAATCCATCAGCAGGTCGCGGGTATCGTCCGTCATCAGGATGCTCTTGCGCAGACCATAGACCGTCTGGCGCTGGCGGTTCATCACATCATCATACTGGAGTGTGCGTTTGCGGATGGAGAAATGCTGCTGCTCGACACGCTGCTGGGCATTCTCGATGGTGCGGTTCAGCATGGGATGGGAGAGTTCGTCGTCCTCTCCCATGCCGAGGCGCTCCAGGATATTGGCCACGCGGTCGGAGGCGAACAGACGCATGAGGTTGTCCTCCAGCGAGACATAGAAGCGGGAGGAGCCGGGGTCGCCCTGGCGGGCGCAGCGTCCGCGCAACTGCCGGTCAATGCGTCGGGAATCATGTCGTTCGGAGCCAATGACACGCAGACCGCCCAGTTCCTTCACGCCTGGCGCCAGCTTGATGTCCGTGCCTCGTCCAGCCATGTTGGTGGCGATGGTCACTTGCCCGATTTGTCCGGCGCGCGCGACAATCTCCGCCTCGGAGGCGTGATGCTTCGCGTTCAGCACGTTATGGACAATCTTCTGCTGGTCAAGCATTCTGCTCAGGATTTCGGAGACCTCGACGGAGATGGTGCCCACCAGAACTGGCTGCCCGCGCTTGTGGCATTCGATGATTTCCTGGATGATGGCGCGGTACTTGGCCTTCTGAGTCTTGTACACGGGGTCGTTGTCGTCAATGCGCTGACAGGGCTTGTTGGTGGGAATGACCGCCACGTCCAGATTGTAGATGCTCTTGAATTCATTGGCCTCGGTTTCTGCGGTGCCTGTCATCCCCGCCAGTTTCTCGTACATCCTGAAGTAGTTCTGGATGGTGATGGAGGCAAGTGTCTGGGTTTCCCGCTCGATGGTCACGCCCTCCTTGGCCTCCAGGGCCTGGTGCAGTCCCTCGCTGAAGCGACGGCCAGGCTGGGCACGCCCCGTGAACTCATCGACGATGATGACCTTGTTGTCCTGGACCATGTACTGCACGTCCCTCTGGAACAGGCAGTAGGCGCGCAGCAGCTGCGAAATGTCATGGATGATTTCGGTCTTTTCGTCAAACTCTATCTGGTACTGCTTGCGCTTCTCGACCTTCTCGTTCTCCGTGAGGGTGGTGTCCGCGTCAATGGCGGATAGCTGACTGGGCAAATCGGGAACGACGAAGGCGTCCTTTTCGCCAGGACGCAGGAACTTCCGTCCCTTCTCGCTCAAATCCGCCTCGCTGTTGCGCTCGTCTATGCTGAAATACAGTTCCTCCTTGCACCGCTGGAGGAATCCGCGATTGTTGTCGCTGTGGATTTCCAGGTCTTTGCGGTCCAAAGCTTTGCGAATAGTGGCATCCTGCATCAGCTGCATCAGGCGCGGGTGTTTGGGAAGACCCATCTGGGCTTTGGCAAGGGTCAGATAGGCATCCTCCAAATCCTCTGGAGTGGAGGACTCATTCTGGACGACCGCATCCGCCTCGGCTATCATCTTGTCGATGAGTCTGGTCTGCTGCTCATAGAGGGCCGCCACCATGGGCTTGTATTTGTCGAACTGGTGGGTGGAGACCTTGGCGGGGCCTGCGATGATGAGAGGCGTGCGCGCCTCGTCAATGAGAATGCTGTCGATTTCGTCGATGATGACGAAGAAATGGTCGCGCTGGACGAGTTCCTCGCGGTTCATCGCCATGCCCATGTCACGCAGGTAGTCGAAGCCGAACTCGCTGTTGGTGCCGTAGGTGATGTCGCAGTTGTACTGCTCGCGGCGCTGCGCTGGATTCATCTCGTTCTGGATGCAGCCGACGGTCAGCCCCAGCCATTTCAGCACGGTTCCCATCCATTCCGAGTCACGGCGGGCGAGATAGTCGTTGACCGTCACCAACTGGCAGTTGCGGCCAGTCAAGGCGTTCAGGTACAGCGGCATGACCGCCACCAGAGTCTTGCCTTCGCCGGTGGCCATTTCGGCGATGTGGTGGTTGTGCAGGGCCATGCCGCCCATCAACTGGACATCAAAGGGTATCATGTCCCAGGTCATTTCGTGGCCTGTGACGGTGATTTTGGTGCCGCAGAGACGGCGGCAGGCGTCCTTGACCACGGCGAATGCCTCGGGAAGCAGGTCATCCGTCGTCTCGCCGTTTTTGAGCCGTTCCTTGAACTCCGCCGTCTTCGCCTTGAGCTGGTCATCGGTCAAGGAACGGTAGGAGTCGTATATCTGGTTGATTTTCTCGACGACGGGGCGCATCTTCTTGATGCGCCTGGCATTCGGGTCACCAAATATTTTCTTGATGAGCCAATTGAGTATCATTATTTGGCTTCCTCCGTGTTATTTGGAGCCAGGATGGTCAATGGGCAGTCCCTTCTTGCAGAGCGGGCATTGGTCAGGCTGATAGGTGACCAGATTCAGTTTCAGCAAAGAGCGGAACGGGATGCCGAAATCGACAGGCGCGGTGCTGCGGTCAACCATCACCGTCACGCCAACTGGAACGGCGCCATGTTCGCGCACCAGGTCAATGGTCTGCTGGACACGCCCGCCTTTGGTCACCACATCCTCGGCAACCAGCACTTTCTCGCCAGGACGGAAACTGAAGCCGCGACGCAGCACCAGGTTGGAGTTGTCGTCCTTCTCCGCGAAAATCGCGCGAATGCCCAGCGCGCGCCCGACCTCCTGTCCGACGATGAGCCCGCCGATGGCTGGCGAAATGACCGTCTCAATCCCCTGGTTGCGCCAGGGTTCCGCCATGGCGGCGCAGAGTTGCGCGGCGATGAGCGTGTGCTGAAGCACCAGAGCCGCCTGGAAATAATGGTCGCTATGCAGACCGCTGCGCAGTAGAAAATGGCCTTCCAGCAAGGCGCCCGTTTTGGTGAAGTTCTCAAGAATCTCGCTTTCTTTCATCAGAAAACCCCTTTTATGGTGAGTAATCAACAAAAATCCAGTTTAGAATATAGCACACCTTCCCTAAAATTTCCATTCTGAATGGCGGTTTTTCATGGAAAAATCGGGCGATCAACATCTGTCTCGATTTCGTGCGCTTTGAACGCGCTCGATAAGAGGATTGAAGTTCCAATCGGTGTTTTTGAGGTCTTTCAATCGGTGTTTTTGAGATTACAAATCAAGGGGCGGAAAAAGTTCTCACCAAGCGATATTGATTGGGGAAACAAAGGACAAAAAGGACAAAAAGGACAAAAAGGAC
>JAFRLP010000197.1 GCA_017431185.1 Victivallales bacterium
CACGCAGCGCATGGCTTTGAAGCGGTATGAACAGCACACGCGGCGGCGTAAGAACGACAACCTGGCAGGCGTCAAGCGACTCTGGCTTGAGATTGTACAGAGGCGCCGCGTTCAGTTCGCCAACGCTCTGAAGCGCCTGGAGAATCGGTTCGCCGCCGTATGTGTTGTCCACCCAGACTCCGACGCGGAGGCCCTTGCGTCTGGCAAACTGCGGAGTTCCCTCCCGCAACCGAACTTCCTTCGCCTCCGCAGGAGAAAGCACCGAAACCACGGGGCTGCGATGGAGCAGTCTGGCCTTCTCGTCCTTCAGCAGGATGCGGTAGCGACCGGGACGCGCCCGCTTCATCGTGCAGGCCAGCAACGCGCCCTCCTTGGCACGCATCACCGTGGGAAGCAGTCCAAATGTCCCCTGGGGTACACCGTCCTTCTCCACCGTGACCGATACCCTGGCCGCCTCCTCCGCCGTGTCAAACAGAACCGAGGCGGTAAAACTATCGCCCTGGCGAAGGTGCCCGAACAGCCCGGGCTGTCCCGCTGGCATCTCCCAGCGCAGGGAGCGCGAATGGTGAGGCAGAAGCGCCCCCGTTTCCATGGAGGTCACGCCAGCCTTCAGGCCAGGCAGCACATCCTGGGCAAAGGCGGGATTCAGGCTGAAGCAAATCAGCCCGTCCGCTCCCAATTGGCGAGCCAGAAGCATCTGCCTGGCGACGGCCTCCGGCGTCTTGAGTTTCCACGCGCCGATGCCAACATACAGGGGGATGCCTGTCTCGTCCACAAGAGGCAACTGCCGTTTGAGCCAGCCTGTGAATTCACGGTCATTGGCCGTATAGTCCATCGGGCAGACAAAATCAATCCAATGGTTGCGCATCCAGGTCTCCGCGTCCTGCCCAATCCAGAGCGGGGCTCCGTCCCACGAGCCATAGACGGCGGCGGAGACGGCGACTTCGGGGCGTGTCCGCTTCACGCCCTCGTGAACCGCCTGGACAAGTCGGTTGATGTTCCGCCGCCGCCAGTCCAGGAAGTAACGCCAAAGCGGGCCGTCCTCCTGGCAGTCCTCCGGCCAATGGGCAATGCTCATCTGACCGTCCCTCTGCTTCAGCCATGCGGCAAAGGCCTCCTTCGCCCCTTCGCTGAAGTCGCACCCCGCGTCGGGGTAGCGGATGTAGTCCAGGTGTATGCCGTCCACGGGATACTTTCGGACAATCTCCAGCAATGCGTCCCGCTCCAACTCGAAATTATCCTGGCGGTGGGGGGCGAGATAGAGCGTGTCCTTTCCGGCGGCAGTCCTCTGGGTGCGCCCGGCCTTCTGCATCTGCTCTATGAGAGCCTTGGGCGTGCGATGCCCCATGTTCCAGCAGACCTTCCAGACATGGAGTTCCACCCCATACTTTCGGCAGGCGGCCAGGCAGAGGGCAAGCTGGTCTCCGCGCTTTGCGACGTCAGGATGCACTGGCAGAACCTGGCTCTCGTAATCCGCGCAGTATCCCCAGGCCATGTTGACGAAGATGGCGTTGAAGCCGGTGTCCGCCAACACCTTGATGGTCTCATCCCAGTTCTTGCCTGGCAAGCCAAACGGACGATGGATCCACGCCCCGCGCAATTCGGATGCGCGAGAGGGACGGGTGGCCAGCCATGCCTGCGCTTTGGCGGCCTTCTTCTGCCCCTCCTGCCCGTCTGGGGAATTGTTCTCCGCGGACGTCAAGACTAGTGCCAGTGTCAATAATAGAGCGAAAAATCTCATTTCTGCAAAGGGAGATGAAGTATTTGCAGGGAGCCATACGGAACGCCCCCCAGTTCTCCGCGAACCACGGGGCATTTGGCGCGGAACAGGCAGTAAACGGGGAAATCATATTCGGAGAGCGTCTCGAAGTTGCCCTGCCCCTTGGCAATGACCAAATCCGAGTGGCGCAGACACTCCTGGTATTCGGCGGAGCACTGCTCCAGCACGACGCCCGACGCATGGTTGCCAGTGGCGACCCACGGGTATTCGCCCAGACCCGAGGCCGCCAGTTCGCGGGCGGTCACATCATTGAGCACGCCAGGCGACCGCACCCCCAGCGTCACCCGACCAACGGGGAACTCCCGCAGGAAGCGGGCGTCAAAGACCGCCTCCCCGCAATTGTCGAGAATGTAGAAGATTCGGCGGGCGGTGGCAACCCGTGCGCGGAGTTCCTCCACCATCTCCATATCGACAGGCATCTCCACCACCTCCAGGAGTTGGCGGCGTGTCTGGGAAAGGTCATACCCGTCATCGATTCCGAAGTCGATGATGTTGCCGCCGATGGCCAGGCGCAGCAGCAGGGAAAAGCGGTCTGTTTGCCGTTCCAGTTCCCCTTCCAGTCCCGAGAGCACCTGCGCGGCCAACTCCGTGCTGACATCCTTCTCGCCACGATAGAGGTCAAGTTCCCCGCCGTAGCGTTCCATCAGCGTGTCCAGCATGAGTCCGGAGACGGCGGAGGGCGCCGCATTCCAGGGCATGCGCTCACGCAGAGTCTCCGCCAAAAGACGGACGGCGCGATTCTGCTCATCAACATCAGGGGAGACACGCTGCGCCAGCGCCAGCAACTGCGCAAAAACGCATGGAATGCATTGGGATTTGGTCTTCATCAAAGTCTCTTCGGTAAATGGAACTCACCATTCCACACAACATGATAATATAGCCCGAAAAGACACGCATGACACCTGCGCACCCCAAAATTTCCTCTGTTGGGTGGCGCGGGCACACAACAGAGGCGCCGCCACCCCGCGCCTTGCGGCGCGGGAACACAACAGAGGCACCCCGCGACCAGTGCCTTCTCTTCTCTCGGAAAAGTTGCGGGGGCTTTCTGTTGTGTGGCGCGGGTGCAAGCCCGCGCGAGAGCGTAGCCCGCCAGCCCCCGCGCCTTGCGGCGCGGGCACACAACAGAAGGCAAAGGCAGTGGCCTGCGGCGCAGGGCTTTCTGTTGTGTGGCGCGGGCGCAAGCCCGCGCGAAAGCGTAGCCCCC
>JAFRLP010000198.1 GCA_017431185.1 Victivallales bacterium
ACCTGCCGCTTCTGCTCAAGGTCGCAGACTCGATGCCATGCTCGGGAATCCCGTGGCTTGGCGGGAGGAAACTGGAATTTTCAGGAGCCACGGTCTCGTGATTTTTAGGGTGGATTATTTGCCGTGAAAATCTGTGGTTACCTGTTTTTTTTCTACGGCAGTTGCTGAAGCACACTGTCCACCTTTTGGCGCTCGGGCGGCAGGAAATGGTGGAATGGCATGGCCATGGTGTCCTGGCAGATGCCCTTGAGGGAGAGGGCGCTTTTCAGTCCCTTGATGATGCTCGACTGGTAGCGTCCGATGGAATAGAGGCGTCTTTGGCTATAGATGGCGCCTTGCAGCCGGCGCATCTCGGGAACATTGCCTGCTTTTGCGGCGTTGTACATCGCCACGAACAGTTCGGGGTTGAGATTGGCGCCGCCCGCTACCCCCCCGTCCGCCCCGAAGAGGACAGACTCGGCAAGGAGTTCCTCGGGGCCGACAAAGACGGAGAAGTCATCCCGCCCCTTCAGTCCCAGGAGGATTTCGTGGAGGTCGCACATGTTTCCGGAACTGTCCTTGTATCCCTTGACGTTGGGCAGTTCCGCCAGGCGCAGCACCAGGGAGGGCTTCATGAGGACTTTGGTCATGGAGGGCATGTTGTACAGGAAAAGGGGAAGTTTGACGTTGGCCGCCACCGTGCGGTAGTAGTCCAGCAGTTCGTCTTCCCCTGGAAGAAAATAGCATGGCGGGGCGCAGACCAGGGCATTCGCCCCTTGCTCAAAGGCGAAGTCGGCCAGGGCGAACGAGTCGTCCTGGGCGGCGGCGGAGATGCCGACCAGCACTGGCAGCGCACCTGCATTGAGGCGCAGGGTCTGCCGGATCATCTCCTTTTGGCGTTCCATGCCCAATGCCGGTCCCTCGCCGGTCGTGCCCAGGATGAACAGGCCGTGTACTCCGCCGTCCGTCAGGTGTTTGAGCAGTTTCTCCAGCCCAATCGGGTCAATGTCACCCGCTGGCGTGAGGGGGGTGATGACGGGCGGGACGATGCCTTGAAGTTTTTTCATGTTTGTGCTCCTGGTAGAGAAGATGCAGTGCCTAATAGACCAAGTTGCGGAAATGGCGGACCGTGTGGAGGGTGATGAGATTGCCGTTGTGCGCGCTGACGGCGTTTTCATCGCCAGAGCGGGAGAGGATGAGCAGGTCGTCGTCGCGGATGGCCATGGAGGCGTAGTGGCGCGAGCATTTTGGCGTGCGTCCGATGGCGACCATGCCTGCGAAGCACCAGTCGAAGAGGTTGCGGGAGAAGTGGAGGGCCAGGCGGTGCCGCTCGTTGTCGGGCAGGCCGTAGCGGTCGTCCGCCAGTTGTTCGGGGCGGGTCATGCTGTCAGTGGCCTGGGAGGAGACCAGCCAGTACAATTGGGAGATTTCATCGTAGATGATATGGAATTTCAGGTGTCCGCCTGGGCAGGGGACGTGAAGCATCGGAGAGCCGACAGGGGATTTCACCAACTCCAGCGCGAGTGAGTCGCCGTTGTCACGGCACTTGGCAATGGCGGCGATATTGGTCATGCCGGTGTGCTGGCGCATCCAGATGTGGACCGTGTCCTCTTCGTATAGATTGTGTTTTGTGTCATGGATTTTGACCACATGGGACTCCAGGAAACCAGGTGGTCCGCAATAGCGGCGTTTCTGGTCTGGGAGCAGGAAGCCTGTCCTGTAGAATGGAATGCCCAGGGTGGATGGCAGGTCCGACGGGTAGAAAAGGGTGTTGGAGAGGAGCCAGTTGGCCGGGTTGAGCAGGTCAGAGCCGAGTTTTCCGCGCAGGACAGCCAGGGCGACGTCTGGCCAGTAGTCGCCTGTGCGCGGCTCCATGGTCAGGTAGAGGTATCCGCCTTCGCAATGGTAGGCTCCGACTCCCTGGTGCCACTTGCCTGGGAAGCCCAGGTCAATGACTTTGCTCCAGGTTTCTCCCTGGTCATCACTGGCGGCAATGACGATTCCCTCGATGTGTCCCAGCAGGTAAATCCGTTTCCCGTCTCTGAGGAAACGCGCATGGTAGAGCGGGAGCCGGGCCAGTTCGCGCCAGGTGTCCCCGCCGTCGTCCGACGCCAGGACGCGGCATTGGTTGCCTAGTCCCCAGTCGCCCCAGCTGCTTCTCGGTCCTGGAACATTGACAATGCCTGGTCCGCCCAAATCCAGGCTGGCCAGCAGACGACCTGAGGAAAGAGGAAGGATATCCGGAGTGAAGCAGAACACATCCTGAGGGGAGGGCGAGGTGAAGATGGTCTTTTCTGAGGCAATCGGATTCATGGCTGGAAACTCGTCAACAGACTATGTGCAATCTTTTGCCTGCCGTCTGCATAAGGAGCCGTAAAAAACAAAGCCGAAACGGTTGCCTATTTTTTACGACACCCAAAACTTATCAGTAGGCGGGTGTTTTTCAAGGGCGGAAAATGAAAATTGGATATTTGAAATGCTTTTTCCCTAAACGGAAAGATTCTTTTCGCAATGCCTCGATGGGTCAGTGAACGGGATGTTCAAAAACCACCAGGCGGAAGCCCTTTGGGGGAACCTTGATTGGGAAACTGGCCTCCTGACCGTCCTCCAGGTCATAGACCCGCCGTGCGGTGGCGCCGGTGGCCAGGGACAGTGAAACCCTGGCCTCCTCTGTCTTGGAGTCGTTGACGACGACGGCGAGGACGCTGGCTGGGAAAGTGTAGGCCGAGACAAGCGCGGGGCCGGTCGCCGTGACGGGTGCGCCACCCCTCCAGTACGGGTGGAAGGTGAACTCCCCCTTGTCATAGCCCAGGCTGTAGAGTTGCCTCTCCAGGATTTCACCCTCGTTGTAAATGCACGCGCCTGCCTGGGGACGGATGTCGTGCAGCAGGCAGTAGCCCAGGAAATGGCGCACGGCGCGCAGGGCCTCCGGCGCCTTGACCTTGCGACGCCAGTATTCGCTCCGTGCTGGGTTGAACAGCATTGCCGAGCGATTCAACTGCGAAATATAGACGGCGTTGACACCGGCCTTGACCCCCGTGTAGCAGCTTTGCATCAGGTCGGGCCGGAAGATGTCGTAGTAGCTTTCGGCGCGTCCCACCTCGGCGACGTAGATTTCGCCGTCCACCACGAAATCGACCAGCCCGTAGATGGGCGGCAGCGGCTCCCCTGACGGGTGGTACATCAGCACGGAGTCCCTATCCTTGTCCTTCAGCAGCTTTCGGATGCGTTTGGTGAATGCGCGGTTGGCGTTGATGGGATAGGTTTTGCGGAGATGCCCGAAGTCATCCTTCCAGCCGCAGCCATGTTTCTCGTTGTCGCATGCGCGTGGGTAGGCCATGTCGAAGTACATGTCGCGCAGTCCGACCTCCTTGTCCTGGATGATGTCGTTCAGGTAGTAGAGTTGCCAGTTGAGGAATTGCGGATGGTTCACGCATCCGAAGGTCCACAGTCCCCTGTCGCGTGCGGCCTCGTTGTTGGTTGGCCAGTCCTGCTTGAACTGTCCAGGGCCGGGCGGTGTGCTTGCCCACGTCTCGCAATGCCAGGGCCACTCGGGGCAGAACGGCGAGCAGCCGTAGATGCAGGAGTAGAAGGCGTAGATTGCGCGGTGGTCGCGCCGTGCCGTCTCCACTTGCTGGCGGGCCTGCCTTCTGTCCATGAATTCGGGGTTGTAGTAGTTGAATATCCGGTGGAAACGGGTCAATGTCAAGTTGTATCCGCCGCGAAGCATATAGGGGGTGGGAATGCGCTGCACCGGCTTCACAGGGGTGGCCTGGAGACCGAACTCAACAGTCCGCTTCGTGTCTGCGGCCAGGCCGCAGTCCACGAGTTTGATGGTTGCCCGTGCCCCGTGCTTTGCGTTGCGTGGCGTGATGGTCAGCGTGTCCTCCGTCCGGGACAGATGGGTTCCGCGCAGGCTGTCGGCGCCCCAGAACAGGCCGTGGTCGGCGTTCCCCAGCCAGAAGACAGGGTGGTCCATCAGGCTGTGACGGTAACTCCTCTCCAGTCTGCCGTTGGGGATTTCCGTGTCGCTGGGACGGAAGGTCGTCACCAGTTCCGACGCATCAGGGGCCATGGGCAGGAGCAGGGCCAGGCTCTCGATGGGCGATGCACTGGCGTAGGTCAGCGCCAGCCGCAGCCAGCCGTCGTACTCCAGCGCGCCATTGACCTCCAGGCGAAGGCCGTCGATTTCCGTGCGTGTGCGGAAACGGGTCTCCAATGCGGAGACCTGGAGGATTTCCAGCGTGGCCGGCAGGTCAAGCACCTTGCCGTCCAGCAGCAACGTGACGGGAGAGTCCAGCAGGGGAGTCCCCTGGGCGAGGATTTGCGCGGGGAGGAGCCTTCCGCCGAAATCATAGACTTGGGTCAGGCAGGCCAGGCTGGTTTCAGTGTGGGTGGGCGTGTGCCAGGGGAGGGGCGCCTCCCTCTCCAGGCCGCCCTGGAAATCGTCCCAGGGCATTTTGTCGGCGGGCTTCTGGAAAAGCTGGTGATGCAGAACCTTTTCCCTCTCCCCTTCGCGGGCGAGCAGGTAGTAGTCGTAGGTGCCTGGGGGCAGGTCGGCCAGACTCCAGGCAAGGCTCAGTGTGTACTTGCCGAGTTCCTCCTGGCTCAGGGCGTGTCTTGCGCGGAGCGCCTCCTGCCCGTCACGGGTTTTGAGAACCTGGATGAGCTGCATGCCCTGCGGCAGCGGCGGGGTCAGCGCCAGCATGGTATCCATGACCTGCCTCTCCGCGTGTACCATAAGGTAGCCTACCTTGACTTTCTCCGGAGAAAGATATTTCAGTTCCGCCTGGCCGAGGCAGGTTCCGGCGGTGGTGACAGCGTAGGAAATCGTCCCCTCCTTGGCCAGTCCCTCTGCGTGGAGCGCGGCTTTGGCGCATCCTTCGCATTCGACGGCGCCGACGGCGCTCTCGTGGAGTTTGCGCCCCTTGCTGTCCGTTGCCAGCAGTTGGAGCGTGGCGTTGTTGTGCGGCGGGAGAGTGGCTGTCAAATCGATTTTCCCCTCGCTGCCAGGCAGGGTCTGGAATGCCAGGGCCATGGGGACGGCGTTCCTGTCCAGGATGAGCTTGATGAAATTCTCGCGGTCGGCGAACTTGCGCAGAAGAGGCGAGGCCGCCGTGTGGCCGGTTGTTCCGCCGCTGCTTCGACAGAGGGTGAAGTAGAGCGGCACGCCATCGTCCTGCGGAATGCCCAGGTCGGCGAAGGGCAGGGCCACCTCGACTGTCCAGCGCCCATCCGCCATGCTTTGCGCCTGGCGGAGGTTCGGCGCGTTCCAGGCCGGCTGGTTGTCCTTGGAGTCATAGACTGCCTGGGCCGCGTTGAGGATGAACTGCCAGTGGCTCCCGCCATATTCAAGATGCAGTTCGACGCTTTCGTCCTCCCAGACGTTTCCGCCACGCCTTGTGACCTTGGCCGGACGGGACGGAGGCAGCGTGTCGCACGCGAAGTAGAGGCACTGCGTGTCCCTGGCCGCAGCCCAGCGGTTGGCGGTGGAGATTTCCCCGCTGTGGATGTCGAAGGTGGAGTTGAGGAGCATGCCGTACTCGAAGGAGTCAAGCCTGCCGTCGAGTTCAGGCCGGGTCAGGCCGAGGCGCTGGGTGATGGGAGCGGCCCGGTCATCGGCGACCGGACGGGTCTGCACGTGGTAGGCCTCCATCTCCTCGCGCTTGAGCGCGTGCGGAAATACCGCCACGTCATCGAGCAGGGTCACTCCCCCCTCGTTTTTCCAGCCACGGCTGCCCAGACGAAGAAGATGATAATCATGCCTTGACAGGCGTGGACGGGGTTGTTGTTTCACGTTTCCGTCAATGTACAGCGTGAGAGTGTCGGGAGTCCAGGACGCGCAGATGAAATGCCACTCCCCGCGTTTCCATCCCCATACGTTGTGGTGGATGACGCACCACTTCTTCGGGTCGTTGTCGCCGATGAGAAAAATCAGGGTGTTGGACGATCCGTTCTTGTAGAGGAGAAGTTCATTTGTCCTGGGCGATTGCCCGTCATCGGCGGCGAGGAAGATGCGGAACCTTCCCTGCTGGTCGCCGTCCCAGTTCTCGGGGCGCAGCCAGAGCGCGATGGAGCCCTCCTGCGTGGAGAGCGGGGTGGGCATCCGTCCGCTGGCGGCGAAGACGCTTTTCGTCATCTCGTCCACCCCTGTTCGCAGTGCCATCCCGCGCAGGGAGGGCGCGAACAGCCGTGCCGTGTCCGCCTTCTGGCTGGTCAGAAGTTGGCAGGGCGCACTTCCCGCAGATTTCAGTCCAGGGAAAACAGGGTGCTGGCTGCGGGCGAACTCGGCCATGCCAGTCTCCGCATCCAGGTTCTTTCCTGTGTCGAAAGTCCACTCTGCCAGTGGTTCCAAGGCTAATGTCGTCAGGGCGCAAAGCGCAAAAATCCCTATGACCCTCTCCATGTCAAATACTCCTGTTGCTTGGCGTCTTGCCGCTCAGAGGCCAGATGGGCAGTTGTGGCAAGACAGCATCCCTGAAGTCACAGTCTATTGATTGACTTGAAATTCCAGTTTCTGATAGTTGGTCCATGGCGGGGTGATGGGTGCCACGTGGCCATCTCCCCATAGCACATTGCTTTTTTGACCATGACGGATTGTGCCAACGCGCAACTGAATATTGGACACGTTAAATCCCGTGGCATTGTAATCCGTGTCTGAGATGAAGATCTTTTCGGAGAGCGATTTGCCGTTAAGCGCAGGGTAGATCAGTTTGCTGAAATCGGCTGGATAGGAGGGACTGGTTCGCCGAGATGTGTCTTTGTCGATTTGACCAATGCCAGTGTCGTTGGCGCTATATTGTGGCTGATAGCAATGATAGACGACGCCGCCCAGTGTCCTTGTGTTGTCAGTTGTCCCTGAGTTAACAGGTTGGCTGGGGCACATCACGGTCTTCAGCGGAACATTGTAGATGATTTGTATGAGGTGCTGCCAGCATGGACTGGAGATGGTCGCATTGTTCCAGCGCCAAACTCCCCAATAAAGCGTCGGAATTGCTCCGCCGTCATATTCGTCCTCGTAAAAATGCTGATACACTCCAATCTGCTTGAGGTTCGCCGCGCAGGAAATCGTCCGTGCCTTCTCTCTGGCCTTGCTCAAGGCCGGCAACAGCATGGACGCGAGCACGGCGATTATGGCTATGACGACCAATAATTCAATCAATGTGAAAAAATGGCGGCCTTTTTCCGAAGGGAATTTGGTATTCATGTCAGGCTCCTTGGTTTGGTGGTGGTGGAACGCAAAATGAGTTTTGGGGTGATGTAGGTCTGGTATGGCTCCGAAGCCCCTTTCACGGCATGGTCAAGGGCTTTGGCCAATTCCATGGCCATGGTGTCCATGACACCGCCGATGGTGGTCAGGCCTGGACGGTAGAAACTGGCTTCCG
>JAFRLP010000199.1 GCA_017431185.1 Victivallales bacterium
AAAGTCTGTTGCAGGATGGCCACGCAGGGTGTATATTAGTGTCAAATCCAAAACCAATGCGGAGAGAAACACAATGGACAGCATGAATGAAAAGCGGGTTCGTCCCAGCGCCGTGGCAGGGAGTTTCTATGCGGGGGAGGAACAGGCGCTCCGTCGGGACCTGACGGAGCGGCTGGAAATGGCGGAGGAGTACAGGGGGGGCTGCGAAATCGTGGCGGCGGCCGTCCCGCATGCGGGCTACGTCTATTCGGCGGACATCGCCGCGCCCGTCTATAAGGCGCTGTCCAAGGCAGAATTCGACACGGTGGTGGTCATCGGGCATGACTTCGGCGGCAATGCGGCGGGACTCATCGGGGCGCTCACCCGCTACGACTCCTTCCGAACGCCGCTGGGCGAGGTTCCCGTGGACCGCGAACTGTGCGAGGCGCTGACGGCGGCGGACCGCCGCATCATCTGCAACGATTCCGTTCACCGCCGTGAGCACAGTGTGGAGGTGCAATTGCCCTTCCTGCAAATGGTGGCGCGAAAACCGTTCAGAATCGTGCCGATGCTGTTTGGGGAGGCCACTCCCGAGCATTGCCGGCGTCTGGCGGAGTTGCTGCGGCAATTCCAGGGGGCGCGTCGCATTCTGGTGCTCTCCAGCACGGATTTGTCGCATTATCCTTCCGCGGAGACGGCCCGTCAGCTGGACAGCAAAACCGTGGCATTCGCCAAGTCCTTCGATGTGGAGGGACTGTGCCGCTGGCAAAGCCAGGGCGAATGGGAGGGACTGCCCCACGTCGAAACCCCCATCTGCTCCGCAGGCGGTCTGGGCACCGCCATCTGCTGGGCAAAACTCAACGGGGCCAGCCAAGCCGTGGTGATGCGCCAGGGCAATTCAGGCGACGTCTCAGGCGATGAACGTCAGGTGGTCGGCTACGCCTCGCTGCTATTTGTCAAATCCAATGAAGCCAATGGCGAACTCACGCCCGAAATGCAGCAAGGGCTACTGAAACTGGCACGGCGGGCCATTGCAGATGAAATACATTCCGCCAAAACGACTTACGACGACGCAATCTACTCCGATCCAGCGCTGCTCCGCCCCGCCGCCGTTTTTGTGACCTTGCACAAACACGGCAAACTGCGGGGGTGCATCGGCACCACGGCGGCACAGCTGCCGTTGCGCCAGGCCATCGTCGAATACGCGCAGGCGGCAGCCTTTGATGACCCGCGTTTTCCGCAGGTCACCGCCGAGGAACTGCCGGAACTGCACATCGAAATCTCCGTGCTTTCGCCCATGCGTCCCATTTCCTCTCCAACGGAAATCATCCCTGGAGTTCATGGTGTGACAGTTCGGATGGGACGGCGCAGCGGCCTGTTCCTGCCCCAAGTGTGGGAGCAACTGCCCGATATGGAATCGTTCCTAGGCTACCTCTGCGCCGAAAAGGCGGGCCTGCCATTCGACGCCTGGCGCAGTCCCGAATGTGAACTGCGCGTGTTCACCGTCCACGCCTTTGAGGAGAGCCACGCATGATGGATGCACCAGTGGCCAGATGGTGGGAGGCCGCCGAAGGCGACAGTGTCATCTGCCGCCTTTGCCCGCGCCAATGCCGAATCGCAAATGGCCAGACCGGCTATTGCGGAGTGCGCATCAATGAGGGGGGCACGCTTCGCACACTTGCCTACGGACGCCCGATTTCCGTCGCCATCGACCCAATCGAGAAAAAGCCGCTGGCGCGATTTCTGCCGAAAAGCAAGGTGTTCTCGCTTGGCGCCTACGGGTGCAACCTGGGTTGCCTGTTCTGCCAGAATGACTCGCTGTCACGCGGATGCTACAGCGACGAGGAGGCCCCCCTCTACGTCCCGCCAGAGCGCATCGTCGAACTGGCGCGGCGGCACGGCTGCCCTTCCATCGCCTACACCTACAACGAACCAACCGTATTCGCGGAGTATGCCTGCGACATCGCCAGGGAGGCACACCAGGCGGGGCTGAAAAACGTGCTGGTCAGCAATGGCTTCATCTCGCCGGAGGCGGCAAATGACCTCTATCCCCTGATGGACGCGGCCAACATCGACATGAAGGGGTTCTCCGAGGCTTTTTATCAGAAAATGTGCGGAGGAAACCTCGCGCCCGTGCTGGAATCCCTGGAGACGCTGAAACGGCTCAACGTTCATTTGGAGGTCACCACCCTGGTCATTCCAGGCCAAAACGATGACCTGGCGGAAATCTCCGCATGGCTGGACTGGGTGGAGTCCTATCTGGATTTGGCGACCCCACTCCATTTCAGCGCATACCACCCTGCCTACCGCTGCCACCTGCCTCCAACGCCCGTGTCCACACTGCTGGCCATCCGCGACCTGGCCCTCCAGCGCGGCTTCACCAATGTGTTCCTGGGCAACGTCGGCCTGTAGGGTTTGGCGTCCTGCCCGAATGCGTCCTGGACAGTCAGCCAGCTTCGCGCCGGAGATTGGCAACCATCCGATGACAGGGCCAGGGCATTTCAGCCAATTCCATGCCAAAACAGAACTATTCTTCAAGGGACAGGTGGAAATGTCAGAAAAAGGCGTTATGGTATTGGAAAGACGTAAATTGTGCGTTTTTTCCTGCTAACAGGGCATTCGCTGGAAATGGCGATTGCCCATAACCCTGAAATCGAAGGACAGTGACAATGCGCATTTCCAAATGGACGACCATTCTGGCAGCCGTCTGCGGCTCCGCCCTCCTGTTTACCGGCTGCGGCCAAGAAAACGCCGAGAAGCCGGCGAAGCCGGAAACCGCCGCGAAGAATCAACTGGTGATGGCCACCAATGCGGAGTTCCCCCCCTACGAATACATTGACGCCGATGGCAAATTCGCGGGCATGGACATTGACATCATGAACGCCGTCTGCCGTGAGTTGGGCTGCACCCTCAAGGTCGAGAACATGAAATTCGACTCCGTGATCCCCTCCGTCAACGCCGGCAAGGCGGACATCGGGGTGGCGGGCATGAGCGTGACGGAAGACCGCAAGAAGAACGTTGACTTCACCCAGACCTACGCCACGGCCTGCCAGGTCATCATTGTCCAGGCCAACTCCCCCATTAAGGATGCGGACGGACTGGTCGGGAGGAAAGTCGGAGTCCAGCAGGGCACAACGGGTGACACGCTCGCCTGCGACATCAAGGACGTGAAACTTCAGCGTTTCACCAAAGGGGCCGAGGCCGTGCTGGCGCTTATCCAGAACAAAATCGACGCGGTGATCATCGACAACCAGCCCGCCAAGAAATTCGTGCAGGCCAACGAAGGAAAGGTCATCGTCCTCGAAAAGCCATTGTCGGACGAGGCCTACGCGATGGCCGTCAAGAAAGGCAACACGAAACTGCTGGACAAGGTGAACGCGGCGCTTGACGCTCTCAAGAAGAGCGGCGAACTCGACGCCATCGCCAGCAAGTATCTCGCGCAGTAGGGGACACCCCATCCACCGCGCCATGCGCTCAAGGCGGAAGGACAGATGGCCTCTCCGCGTCTCTGCAATTTGGGGAGCATCGTTGACCTGTGGAAACCCGATTCATCAATCTCTGCCTGTGTACGCCTCACTGGATAACCGGCCTGTGCGAAAAATTCCGCACGGACTTCATTGACCAGAACCGCTGGCAATTTCTGGCGGACGGGTTTGGCATAACCATGCAGATCACCGTCGGGGCGACCATCGTTGGCCTTTTCCTGGGTCTTCTGCTTGCGGTCATCCGGTCAACCCACGACAAAACCGGCAGATTCCGGTTTCTGAACATGCTGGCGAAGTGCTACCTGACCGTCATCCGCGGCACGCCAACCATGGTGCAGCTGATGATCATCTACTTTGTGATTTTCGGTTCAGTTGATGTGCCGAAGATCATTGTGGCGATTCTGGGCTTCGGCATCAACTGCGGAGCGTACACGGCGGAGATTATCCGGGCTGGCCTCATGGCGGTGCCGCGCGGACAATTTGAGGCGGGCTTCAGCCTGGGCTTCAGCTATCGCCAGACCCTGCTCAGCATCGTCATGCCGCAGGCATTCAAGACCATCCTGCCGGCCCTGGGCAACGAGTTCATCACCCTGCTCAAGGAGACCTCCATCTCAGGTCTCATCGCCATGCAGGACCTGACCCAGGGCGGCGACATCATCCGCAGTCAAACATACGATGCGTTCCTGCCCCTCATTGCCGTGGCCCTTATCTACCTGGCATGCGTCAGCATATTCAGTTTCGCCATCAGCAGACTTGAGATACACCTGAAGCGCAATGAATAGCCCCACCGACAAGGCCCCCGTCCTCCGTGCCGTCAACCTGGTCAAGCAATACCCCAACATCCGGGCATTGGACGGCATATCCAACGCCATTTACCCTGGCGAAGTGGTGTGCATTGTCGGACCGTCTGGTTCGGGCAAAAGCACGTTTCTGCGCAGTCTGAACCTGCTGGAGACTCCCACCTCAGGGGAGGTCTGGTTCCATGACCGGCAAATCAATGCGCCAGGCGTGAACATCAATGAGATACGGCGCCACATCGGAATGGTGTTCCAGCATTTTGAACTGTTCCCGCACCTGACCGTGCGCAGGAACATCACCATCGCACCCGTGAAACTGGGACTCAAAACCCAGCAGCAGGCGGACGAGACGGCCATGCGGCTCCTGGAGCGCATCGGCCTGGCCGCCAAGGCGGACGTCTATCCCGCCCAGCTTTCAGGAGGGCATTACTCCGGGGCAGATTTCAAAAGGGATATCTCTTTTTTTGAGTTCTCTCATCTGCTCCCCTATCGCGCCGTAAAGCGAAGGGTCTCCGGTATGAAGGCGGACAAC
>JAFRLP010000200.1 GCA_017431185.1 Victivallales bacterium
AAACAACGACCAGTACAAGAAAATCAACGACTCGATAGCCCAGTATGTCTCCGGCGTGCGTTGCGAGGAAACGAGTCCATGCTATCCACGGCTGGTGAAGGCGCAAGGCGCGATGCCGCCGCCGGAAGAACTCATGCGTTTGCTGGGGGACATCATTGCCGAAGAGCGTGGGCAGGATGACGCCTTTGGGAAACAGATTGCCGAGAAAGATGTGGAAATTGGTCGGCTGGAGAAACTTGTCGGCACTGCAGAAGAACAGGAAAAGGCGCGAAAGGCCATTCAGACGGCGACGGAAAAGCTCCAGGTCTTGGAGCCGAAACGGGAGGGGCTTGCAGCGGCAGCGGCGGAAGTCAAGAAGGTTAATGACGCCCAGATTACCGCCAATCAGCAGCGGATTGGACAGATTGGTCAGACGCTGTCCTCCTATGATACGCTGGATGGCCTTGGAAAGAAGGTCGTGGAGGATGGGCGGAAGTTGAATGAAGCCCGGAAGTCATACGCGAAAAGCGAGGAAGAGCTGAAGGCACTTCGGGCAGATAATCAGAAGCTGGAAGAGGAGTTCCAGTCCTTGGCGGATGTTTCCGCTGGGATCGCGCGTCTGAAGGGCGAGTTGAAGGACCTGGAGGGACACCGCACCGAGTTGACGAATCTGGAGAAGGAATGGACGGGATACCAGGACCTCGACAAGCAGTTGGCTGATGCCCAGGCAACTTATCATTCAGAAGCCGATAAGGCGAAGGTGGCGCAGGAACACGCACGGAATCTCCGCGAGGCCTTCAACAACGAACAAGCAGGGCTGATGGCTGAGACGTTGGTAGAGGGCGAGCCGTGTCCGGTCTGCGGTTCCACGTCGCACCCGCACAAGGCGGCGAAGTCCGCGGAGGCACCGACGGAGGACGTAGTCAAGGAAGCGGAGGGTGCGGCTCAGGCGGCACAGGAACTGGCCAATACGAAGAGTGTCGAGGCCGGTCAATGCAAAGGTCGCTTCGAGGAGGCTCGGAAGGCGATGCTGGAGCATGCGGAGATGCGGTTAGGCGTCAAGGACCTGGAGCGTCTGCCGGAGCTCCTGAAATCCGCGTTGAAAAGCAACGCCGGCGAGGTCGCGGCAAAAAAGAAGGAACTGGAGACCGCAGAGAACAAGCAGGAACGTTGGAAGACGTTGCAGGCCGATTTGCCGGCGAAAAAGGCAAAGGCAGATGAGGCTGCGGCGAAGTTGGTCGAAGCCAAAAATGCAATTGCAACCAGCGAAGCGACTCTTGCTGCCCTTGAGAGCCAGCGCGATGAATTGGCGAAGAGCCTCGAATTCTCCGGAAAGGCTGAAGCGGTGAAGGCGCAAAAAGCCCTGTTGACACAAGTGGAGGCATGGCAAAAGGAAATCCAGTCCGCCGAAACGAAGTTGAAGAAGTGCGACGGCGAAATCATGACCTTGCAGGGACAACGCAAGAACTCCGAGGAGTTGCTCAAGGACGCACAGGAGATTGACATTCCCGCCGAAAAGGCGAAACTCGAAGGTCTTCAGCAGGGAAGAAAGAAGCTGGCCGAGGCGCAGCAGACGATTCATTCCATGTTGGATACCAACAACCGTCACCAGACCGAAGTCGACAAAAAAATCCGCGAGAGCGCGGAGGTGCTCTCACGCGGAAGCTGGCTTGGAGCACTCGCCGATACGGTCTGCGGAAATTTGAAGGGCAAGCCGCGCATCCAGCTGGAGACCTACTACCAGATGACGCTCTTTGACAGCATCATCCAGCGTGCGAACTCACATCTGATGCGGATGTCCGGCGGGAAATACGACCTCAAGCGAAACGAAGAGTATGGTTTGAGGGGACAGGTTGGCCTGGACCTGAATGTCATCGACCACTATTGCGGGCAGGAGCGCAGCGTCAAGTCTCTTTCCGGCGGCGAGACCTTCATCGCGGCACTCTCCCTGGCGTTGGGCTTCTCGGAGGAGATTCAGAACACGGCGGGCGGAATTGTCCTTGACACCATGTATGTGGACGAGGGCTTCGGAACGCTGGACGAGGAGGCTCTCCAGCAGGCGCTGAAGGCGCTTAACAGCCTGACCGAGGGGAACCGCCTCATCGGCGTCATCTCCCCTGTGGAGGAACTGCGTCGGAAACTGGACAAGCAGGTCGTGGTCACCAAGGCGGAAAAGAGCGCTATTTGCGGGAGCACCGTTGAAATCCGCGTGGAATAAAAGCTTCCTTTACCGCAAGGCGATGTCCGATTTAGCAATTGGCAATTGGAACTATTTGCCAATGGAAACTGTATTCACTCCCCTTTTCTGCTTAATTGCTTATTGCTAATTCAATCGCTGAGGGAGTCACTAGTGTCCCATAAAAATGAGGAGGAGTTTTGTTTTAATCGAAGAGTCCCGGCAAAAATGGCGTTCCATTGTTGCCAGGTTCGGTTCTGTCCTCCAGCCCGAACAGTTCGGCGAGAGGCGTCTTGTCGGTCATGGACACCTCCAGGATCTGCAGCAATTCCTCCGGGTTGGCGTTTTTCCAGACTTCGAAAAAGGTATCACCGTGGCCTACCAGCAGCTCTGGCGTCCAGCCTTTATAGGGAATAAAACAGACCTTGTCATCAGGCCTCATGAACTCGCACCATCCCTGGTAGGGCTCGGTGTGCCAGACAAAGCGATCGTTAATACAGATGACATTCGGCCCCCTGCGAGAAAGGCGCTTGTTGCTTATTTCAAACCAGTCCATTGTTGCCTCCATTATTTGTGCTGTTGTTTCATTTTCAGTGCCATTGTCGCGTACATGCCGTGCTCTGGGAGCTCTCCCGTACGTTGCCACAGATCGCCAATCACCTCGGCAAGTTTCAGGATAGGCGTAATCAAATGTCCAATAAGCCCCATCGGCAGAATCACTACGAAAAAGAAAATGTGTGGTATTGTCCTCATTTTTCCTTGAGATTCACCATTGTACATTTGTGGAATATTCCTCTTTTATGATGACAATTATGTTTTATTGTGTGCCTACTGTGATTGTCATTATTTCTTACTAGCTTTTGGATCATTCTCAAAAAGTGTGTATTTAGGAAAGAACTTGAGATTGACAGTTCCACAGGAGCCATGTCTGTTCTTTGCGATGTTGAGTTCTGCGGAGAGTGGTTCATTATGACAACGATGAAGAATGGCAATGATGTCAGCAATTTGCTTGACTCCCCCTGATTCGCGGATACTGGAAAGATTCGGTTTTACTTGGCAATCCGCTTGCCGAGACAACTGAGCCAAAACAATAACCGGGATGGTTAATTCTCTGGCCATAGCCTTGAGCGAATTTGAAATCGCAGTAATCTCGCATTCGCGACTGGCACAGCAGCTCCTTCGAGAATCCCTAATAAGTTGCAAATAGTCAATGAAAATCGCCTTCACACCATATTGACTGCGCATCAGCCGTGCCTTGACACGGAGTTCAGAAATATCCATTTCTCCCGTGTCGTCAATGACGATTTGGGCCTCATGGATTCGATTTGACGCATCTAGCACTTTACACCATTGTTCTCCCGATACTTGGTTTTTCCAGAAGTCTGTGATGCTGATTCGCGTAAGGCTGGAAAGCATTCGGATGATGACTGCCCGAGTGGACATCTCGAATGAGAAGATGCCTACTGGAGTGCGTGCATTGCCTAGAGCGATATTGGTGGCGATGTTCAGCATCAGAGAAGTCTTTCCGACAGAAGGACGCGATGCAAGCACGAACAAATCGCCGGGCTGGAGTCCCAAGATATTTTCATCGAAATCGAACCCTGTGCGGAACCCGACTGCGGAAGGGGCACCTTGGGTGAGTTTTTGCAGATGCTTTACTGTCTCCAGTACCGGGTTACGCGTCAACAATTCATTTGGGTCATCAAAACAAGTGTTTTCTGCTTTTTCTTGTTTGCAACCATTGCGCTCGGCAGAAGCCCTTTCTTGTTTTCTTGTTCTCATTTTCTCAACTCCGTCTTTACACGATTTTGTCATTGTTGTTTTGAAGGATTCACTCAAAAACCATATAATTGCTTATGATTGTTTATTCTCCATTCTGTTGTGCCTCTCCATTATAACAAGTGGAAATTGCATTCTGTCAACCAAAACAAATCATTTTCCAATAAAATAGTTCAGCCCCCTCTACAGAAAACGTCCATGCTAACAGAAATCTTTACTGCTCACAATCGAATTCAGGGCATGCCATAGACAAGGCGTGTCCAATGGTGTAAATTATGGATGTGCAAATAAAAGAACCCATAGGAGAGCAAAATGGCGAGTGATATCAACAAGATGACGCGGCTGCTGAAGCTGGTGTCCATGCTGCGCAAGAACAGTTTCCCGAACCACACGACCTTGGAAAAGGAGCTGCGGGCCTTGGACGCCACGGGGCAGTTCAAGATTTCCCAGAAGACCATCCAGCGGGATGTGCTGTACCTCCAGGCGGAATACAACGCCCCCATCGATTTCGACTACCACAACAACGGCTATTATCTGAAGGATCCCGACTGGAGATTCGAGGTGCCGCTGCTGAGCGATGTCGAGATGCAGGCTATCACACTTGGTGCTCGGTTGGCGGAGACGGTCATGCCCGAGCCGATTTCGGGGGAAATCCAGCAGGCGGCGGACATGCTGGCCAGCTCCAACGCCACGGGGCTTGACGCCAATGCGATGCTTATCTCGCTGGTAGCCCAAGGGGCGCGCATCCCGATACCGCCTGCCATCTTCAAGGAGGTCTTTGAGGCCTGGGAGACACGCCAGGGGCTTTCGGTAACCTACGTCCACGGAATGACGGGAAAGATTGTTCGATATGTCATCGAGCCGCATGTGCTCTCCTTCTATGATGGCCTGTGGTATGTCAAGGCGATTGTCGTGTCACAGGACGGAGAAATCCTACCGGAACGCACCATCCGCACCCTAGCGGTCAATCGTTTCCGTACCGCCGTCATCTACCCCGCGCCGTTTGCGCCCGACATGAGGCTCATCCGCGAGGTGAACGAGGGAACGCTGTTCAACTTCCCGACTGTGAAGGAGGTCGTTCTGCGTTTCAAGGGGAAAGCCGTTCCTTATGCCCGCGAAAACCACGATGCGTCCCAAATCGAGGAACAGTCAGATGGGAGTCTTCTGGTGACCGTCCGCAATGCCATCGACTTCAAGATTGTTAACCTCGTTCTCAACGAGGGCGGCGATGTCACGGTCATCAGCCCGCCCGAGCTGGCACAGAAAGTCATAGATCAGGCGAAGGCGGTCATTCAGGCGCAGGCGCAGACGGTCATCCAGGCGCAGGAGAAGCCCTGAATGCCTGGCGGAGTTCCCGCAGTACAAGCTGGTTCGGCATAATGTCGGGATTCTCGCGCCGAAACACCTCCACGCAGCCGCATTGTTCAGCGATGGCCAGCCCAACAGCACCCGAGCGTGAAATTCCCGCCGTGCAGTGGATGAGAAGTAGACGCTCGTCAGACTCTTGCACAAAGCGGACGATATGCCTTGCCATATCGCTGGAGAATGAGGTTGGACCCTCCGTCTCCACATCATCAAAGAAAAGG
>JAFRLP010000201.1 GCA_017431185.1 Victivallales bacterium
ACTATGCCTTCAACTCCGCCACCCGTTCCAAAGGCAACCCCCTTAACCAGGCGGCGAACCCTTACAAAACTCTTAGTTCGATTAAGAATCCGTCCCAACGCTATAGTATATTTGAAGGGACATCCTACGCCGTAGGCTATTATCAGATTTCCACTAAATACAGCACCGACCCTCAAGGCACCACGCGCCACACAAAAACCACCTACGGCGGGAACATGGCTTTCTTTGACCTGCACATTGAGTTCATCAAAGAATTCGTGGAATTCCCCTCTTCGGGTTCCAGTTCGAATCCCCTCAATGTCTGGTGGTTCAGGAATCCAGGAGAATGACACATGACGCTGGCTGTCCTTGCTCTATCCCTATTGATTGTCCTGACATGCGGCGCACAGCCCGTGTTTCGGCAGACATACGATGCGCGGCAGCCCGCATTCCGCACGGTGGCGGGCTTCGGGCGCACCCAAAGGCAGAACGATCGGGCGCTAGTGCTGGCGCTGACGGGAGGCGAGTCCTTCCAGGAGGAGGCAGCCCCCGCCTGCAAACTCCCCACGCCAGAGGTCAGTTACGCACTGAAGAACTTTCCTGCGCAGGACGGCTATTTTGAACTCTACGCCTGTCCTTGGTTCAATGGTCCGGCCCCGTATCCGCTGGCGGAAATCCTGGCGGAAGGCCAGGCAGTCTGCCGATTGACCTTGACCAGCACGGAATTGCTGGTGGAAGTGCGGGGCAAGAGCGTCAAACTGGACACCGCAAATTGGGCATCCCGCCACTACAAGCACATCCAACTGGTGTGGAAGAACGGCGAGACCAGCGTGTTTCTGGAGCGGAGGAAGGTGGCGATGCTGGACTCCATCCCAGGAAACGCAGACCAACTGAAACTGTCCCCCGCCTTCCAAGGTCTGGTGGACGAAGTGTCCATCGGCGCTGGCTGGCCTCTGACCATCGACCCTCAGCCCGATGGCTACCTCACCCATTTTCCCCGCATCGCTCCCGACAAAACACCCCTGCTGAAAGAGCAGTGGACGGCAAAGGATTTGGGCATTGAGCAAATGCCTGACGCAAACGGGCTGCGCTTCCTCTGGAAAGGTGCGCAAAGGCAATTGAGCGCGGCTGCGCAATGCTTGACGGAGTGGAATGTCCGTCCGGGCACCTATCTGCGAGGCGATTTCGCCTGGACAAAGGAAAACTGGAGCCACGGCGCACAACTCTCCCTTCACTTGCATTTTCTGGATGAGGGCGGGCAGGTCATCAAAAGAATGTCCATAGACGGACGCAACATCGAGAAGTACATTTTTCCGATGCCGATTACGGAGTTCTGCACGGAAAGCGCCGTCGGCGTGCCGATGGAGTACTTCAACTACTACCAGGTTCCGGAAAAGGCAGTGCGCCTGCGTCTCTCCTTGAATGCATTCGGCAATCCCTTCACGCTTACCCTGCGCAACATCGCGTTCCGCTACATTGATGCAGAGAAAACGCCCTGGTTCCGTGAACCCTACGATGAACAACTTGTTCATCCCACCTCGCATCTGTCCAATGCGGAGGTGGATGAGATTCTGGCCAGGCGCGAAAGGGCCGTCCCCGAATTGAGGCGCGAAGGGGACCGCATTGAACTTTACCTCAACGGAAAACGCACACCCGTGAAGATTCTGGCGCAGCCGCTGGCGGGCGACTACAAATGGATGACGGGATTCCGTCAGGCGGGCTTCCCGTTCTTTCTCTCCACAGTGACGGTTGGCCTCCGCCCCGACTTCACCGAGGCGGAGCAACTCTGGCGTGAGGATGACACGATTGACGTGGGGGTGCTCGACCGTGCCGTCCGCCGCATCCTGAGTCGGGTTCCTGACGCATACGTGTTTCTGTGCCTGAGCATCACGCCGCCGCGTTCCTGGCTGGAGGCCAACCGCGAGGAACTCATGGTCAACCAGGCAGGGGAGTACGCTGTCATCCGCGATTACGGCGTGCGCGGACTGTACTCCAAACGTTTTCCAGACCAGGCTGGCAGTTCCTGGTATCCCTCCACCGCCTCCCTGAAATATCGCCAGAAAATGGCGGAGGTGCTGCACCGTGCCTTCACCGAATTCGAGCGTCACGATGCCTCCAAGGCAGTGGTCGGCGTCTATGTCACTGGCGGAGACGACGGCCAGTTCCGATTCCCGCAGTTCCCCGACTGCTCCCGTCCCGCATTGGAATCTTGGCGTTCATTCCTCAAGGGGCAAGGCCGTTCCGATGCCGATTCCGCCGTCATGCCCAATCCAGAGGAGCTGAATCGACCGCCCTTCCCCAAATACGGCGCATCTGCTGTGTGCGACTACCAGATGTGGAGCACGAAGGTCAGTTACGAATTGCGGCAATTCATGTACCGGACGGTCAAGGACGCCTTCCCGCGCGCATTGGTGGGGGGCTACGAAAACGCCATGGGCCTCACTGGACAACCTGGCTTTGGACGCTATAAAATCGCGGAACTCCTCAACAGCCCCACCCCCGATTTCCTCATCTCTCTGCCTGGCTATAACCGTTATCGGGACGACTGCGACCACCCGTCTGGAATGAAGGCGTACAACGGCTCCATGGTGCTTCACAACAAACTGATGATTGGCGAAATGGACATCCGCAATCCCGAAATGGGGCCATTGGGCGTCAACAACCGCAGCCGCAACTGGCAGGCCACCCACAATGCCACGACATTCCGCAACTTCCTCGCGCTCTATGCCAGTTACTGCGCCAGTTGGGGCGGCGGCTTCCATGCCTATCTCATGCAGCCGCTTTGGTACAATACACCTCGGGCGCTGGAAGCGTGGGAACGCGCCGCAGCCATTGTCTCACAGGCCAAAGGACAGCCCCTGAGCGACTCACGCATCGCGGTCTTCATCGACGAGCACAGTTCCTACCATCACGCCACCCGTGACATCCCCGCCTTCCACTCCCGCATTCACTACCGCGAATCCACTGAATACGCCCTCTGGCGCAGTGGCGTCCGCTGTGACTACTATCTGCCTGGAGATGCGCTCCATCCTGATTTCCAGGCACCCAAAATCCTGTTCTTCGCTGATGCGGGAACAATGACGCCCGACCAGGCTGGCGCCATCCGTGAACGCTGGGGCAACTCAGGACGGCTCATCATCTGGTCTGGACACGCCGGTTCTCTGCCCGCTGGCGACGCAAAGGCAGTCCAGCAAATCACTGGCTTCCTGGTGCGTCCCGAGGCGAAAGCCGCGCAACTTCCGCTGGCACAAGGCTCGGCGCTGCTCTGGGAACCTGCCTTCTACGCCACAAGTTTTCCTGTGCCAGCCTGGGTGGTGGAAGACACCGAGGCCACGCCGCTGGCCAGGTACTATGGCACGGGTCTAGTCGGGCTGGCGGAGAAGCGCTACCCCACTCACCGCGAAATCTACCTGGGGCAACCAGGTTCCTTCAGTCCCGACCTGACACGGAAACTGGCGCGTTCCGTCGGCATCGAACCAGTCCAGGACCGCAATGACCTGTGCGTGCTGGGCGGTGGTCTGATGGAGATTGGCGCAATGACTGGGGCGGGCAAGCGCAGGCTGCGGCTTCCGCCTGGAGCCAAATCCATGGTCCGCCTGACAGGTCAGGAGACTCACGCCATTCACGGCGGTGTCGAAATCTTCCTGCCCTACAAGGACTGCGCCGTGTTCCGAGTGGAATACTAGCGGTTCATAGCCTGAATCCTAGGATACTGAAGAATAACTATTTCTGCAACAAAACAACTAACATGAACAAGAAACCTCTGCTGTTTTTTCTGTTTAGCCTGCCCCTGTTGAGTTTCGGGTATTTTCAACTCGAATTCAGCAATCCGAAAGACCTTGACAAGGTTGCCCTGAAGGCTGGAGCGGCAGTTGAAAATGGCGTATTGACTTTCCCTGGGCCGCAAAGTTTTGCCGTGGTTCGGGACAGCAAGGCATTCAACATCGATGAGAAGGGAGGTACCATCGTGATGACCTGCCGCGCCCGTAAACTCAAGGACGCATCCCACATGACCTTTCTCATCTCCAAAGGCGACGCCTTCCTGTTCGGCTTCACGGGCGGAAAATACAATTTCAGCCTCTGCAATGAGGGAAAATGGTACATGGCCCTGATGGGCAGCACTGCCCCAAAAGACAATGCCTGGGTCCACCTTGCCGCCGTCGCCAAGCGCATTGACGATGCGGCCCAGTCCAATTACGGCTTCCAACTCGCCATTTACCTGAACGGGGAAAAGATTCTCGGCAAATATGTTCCCTGCCGCACCCCATCCAAACCAGAAAAGGCGCCTGTCATTCTGGGCACGCCCAATGCGGAGACGCACGCGAACGCCGACATCGCCTCCGTCGCCTTCCATCACCGTGCGCTCTCCGCGCAGGAAATCGCGGATTTGGCCGCCCAGGCGCCATACGTCAACATCCATCTTCGGCCTGGCATGTTCGAGGTGCCGTCGGAACTGCAAAACCGAATCGACGAGCAACTTTCCCAAGTTCAGACTGCGCAGCAGCGTTTCGTGTTTCGGGGACTGGGCAAGGCGGCCAGAAGCGGCTATCCGCCTGAGAAAGTCTCCGCCGCATTGGACGCTCTCGCCCAAATGCCCAGCGATAGTGGCGTGTCCTGGCCACGGCGATTCAATGAGGCTCAGAAGGATTTCGCGGTGCTGGAGCAAGGAGGAAACCTCCTTCTGCTGGCACTAGGAGATTGCGGACACGCCTTCCCCGTCATCGATTTGTTTGACGGGAAACACCAGGTCGGCGTGTTTGGACGGCGCGGACTCGGCTTCCTCATCGAAGGACGCAGTCCAGACAACAAGCCCTGGGACAGTTGCGACTACGACGACGGCATCACCTCCCACGCCAAACTGCTTCCCGACACCACAGACAATGCATCTCAAGCCGAATTGTCCTGGTCATCGCCACGGTTCACCGCCACCTCCCAACTCCATTTTGACGGCGAGCAGCTCTCCCTCTCCCTCCAGGTCTCCCCCGCCAACGGCAACACACTCCACAATATTGCTTTCCCCTGCTGGGAACTCATCAAAAAGCAGGGCGACAAACTCGCCACGCCCTACATGTCTGGTCTGCTCATAGACAACCCGACGGACGGTTACTCCATCGAACGCGAATTCCCCTGCGCCCAGGCTTCCATGCAGTTCCACGGCTACTACGGGGAAAAAGGCGACGGCGTGTATGTGGCCATGGAAGACCCGCACGGCACACCGCGAATGATGTCCGTTACTGGGCAAGGCGGGCAACTCTTCCTCCGCTGGAAAACCTACGTTCCCCTCGGCGAGGAAAATCGCTTTGACCTGGGTGCATACGCCGTATTGCGTCTTTTCACGGGCGGTTGGTACGATGCCGCGATGCTCTACCGCGACAAACTGGCCTGCCGAGCCGACTGGTGGATTCCCGAACTGCCCCGTCAATCCACCCCGCAATGGTTCCGCGACAACTCCATCTGGATTCTAGCGGGCTGCTACCCTACGAGACACACCCAACTCATGCTGGATTTGCGCGACTACTTTGAAATGGATTACGGCGTACATCTGGTCGGAGCCACAACCAAACGCATCTGGCCCCATTTCGACCGCACCAGCGAACACGGACATGACGTGCGCAGAAAACTTCAGGCCAAAGGCATTCGGGTTGTCCCCTACTGCGACCCGAGATTGTGGTGTACCCTCGACTCCGAGGACGGCAAGCGAGACCAGGAATACACCTCCTTCGCCGTGCCAATCGCCATCAAACGTCGGGATGGTCAGGTCTATACGGAGAAATACGGTGCCACCTGCGCCATCCTCTGCCCAGCAGCCCAGGCCTGGCATGAGCGCTATGCCCAAATCTGCCGCAACATTGTCCAAAGCGGATTCGATGGTGTTTACCACGACCAGCTGCCGTGCGGCCATTTTGAGCCATGCTACGACACCAGCCATGGCCACCTTCTCCAAGACCCCCGTGCCTGGCTGGTGCAGGGCTACCGCCCCATGTACCAGAAAATCCGCCAGACGTTGGCGACGGCCAAACTGGAGGCCGTCCACACAGGCGAAGACGCCAGCGAACCGTATCTGGATTTGATTGACGGCTTCACCTGCTGGCGCTGGACGGAGGCCCACGCCATCCCCATGTTCCAGACCATCTACGCTGGGCGCGTCCAGTTCACGGGCAAACTTTACAACCACCAGAAACGCGGGGACGCACAAAGCAACTTCTGCAAGGCGGGGACGCAGTTCATCAACGCGGAGCAACTCGGCTGGCTCACCCTGGAGGATTTGGAGAAGCCATCCGAGTTCCGCCGTTATTTCAAAAGCCTGGCGCATCTTCGCAAATGCCTGCTACGCTATTTCAACGAGGCACGTCGCATGGCTCCGCTCTCCTTCCGTCAGCCACCGACACGCATCACCTCCGTGTGGGGCAGTTTCAACGTTCCCGACAACAAGGTGACCACCGACGCCATTCTGCACAGCGCATGGCAACGGGAGGACGGCGCACAAATGGCCGTGTTCCTCAACACCACGGCAGAGCCCCAGACCTGCCAGCCCATTTGGCCTGGCCATCCCTCCATCCTGCTGGTCTGCACG
>JAFRLP010000202.1 GCA_017431185.1 Victivallales bacterium
ATTGCCAAGGTATGGTTCTGGTTTTGTTCGGAGGTCGCAACACGGATGGCAAGGCTGACGCTTCGGGACGCATGGGCTGGGGAAAATGGTGCGATGAAAACAATGTCTTCATCCTTGCGCCTGGATTCAAGGACAATAACTACTGGGAGCCAGAGAAATGGTCAGGACAGGCATTACTTGATGCCTTGGCGGAACTGAAGAAGAATTACAATGTGGATACGGAGCACTTGTTGTACTACGGCTATTCTGCGGGGAGCCAGGCAAGCAACCTGTTTGCGGCGTGGCGGCCAGACCTTTGCATTGCCTGGGTTTCCCATGCCTGCGGGTATTTTCACAAGCCCACGGAGGCGATGCGGAACACTCCAGGGCTCGTGACCTGCGGCGACGCTGATGCGGCGCGCTATGTCATCAGCAGGAGATTTGTGCGTGACTATCGTTCAATGGGCGTGGAGATTCTTTGGAAGACCCTGCCGAACCACCGCCATGAAGTGCCGATGTCCTCGCTGGAACTGGCACGCGCCTTTCTGGAGTTCCACCTTAAGCGTCATCGGCAGGGTGGCAAGACGTCTGGCAAAGCGGATGCAGTTGTCTCCTATCCGTTTGTCGGCGATGACCTGACAGGCAACTACTACCCCGCCGATTCCCCAAAAGTCCAGGCGATTCAGGAGGACGATCGCGTGAAACTGTCAGACCGAAAAATTGCTGACGCCTGGCGGAGGGCCGCTGAATGAAAGCCCTGCTGCTCTGCTTTGTCATCACTTGCCTGCAGACAGCCGTCGCCGACAGTTTTTGGCTTGGTGGTGTGCGTTTCTGCTATCGCATTCCGGTGAAGCGCAGAGCAGATTTCAGAATCATGGTGCTGTTTGGAGGCCGGAACAGCCATGGCTTAAAGACATTGCGGCTGCTCCATTTTGATGAACTGGCAGACAGGCACGGGCTTGTCCTGCTTTCCCCGTCCTTCTGTGGCATTGACTATTGGGAGCCGAAATCAGGCACAGGACAACTTCTTAGGCATGCAATCGCATTTCTTGAGAGAAAATACCATATCATTCCCCGTCCGGTTTACATGTACGGCTATTCGGCTGGCGGACAATGCGCGGCCCATTTCTCAGCATGGATGCCTGAAAAGACGGCTGCCTGGGGAGCGCACGCCTGTGGCTATTACCCTGACATTCCGCAGGCTGCGCAATGCCGCCCCGCATTGATAACCTGCGGCATGAAGGACAGCCTCCGCTTTGTCATCAGTCGCCAGTTTGTCTATGGCTATCGCGAAAGGGGGACGGAGGTTCTGTGGAAGCCTGGCGGAGGCGGGCATGAGATGGACAGACTGTCACTGGAACTCGCCAAGGCCTGGTTCGATGCACTGCTGAATGGCGAGCCAACCGGGAATTTCGGAGAGGACGACACGAAGCACGTCAGGCAAAGGCCAGAGGATATCCAGCGGATGTTCCGCAATCCGCTGGCAAACGACAGGATAAAGGAACTTTGGCTGGAATGATGGAGTTCACCGTCGATGGCATCGTGAGGCAGGCATGGGGCTTCGGCAATCCCAACCATGCGGCCGCGCTCATCTGCGCCCTGATTCCATTGTGCTGGGGCTGGAGGAGATGCGCAAAGTTTGGCTATGGGCTTTCCATTCTGCTGATTTTGCCGCTTGCGATGACGTTTTCACGCACGGGGGCGGTTGTGCTTGCATTCGAGTGCGTGGCCTATCTGCTGTTGTCACACAAATACCAGCGGAAGAAAATCTGCCTGTTTGCATTCGTGGGCATTCTTGTCTTTGCCCTTGTCGGAATCCAATCTCGTTTCGCCTTGGACAAGGCGGTCACCAACCGCCCGCAGATATGGCTGGCTGGACTGAAGCTGGCGGCATCAAATCCG
>JAFRLP010000203.1 GCA_017431185.1 Victivallales bacterium
GGGTCCACCTTGTAGTAGCGATGGAGAAAGAACCCATCATTGTCTTCACCGTAGAGAATGCCCGCCAGACCAATCTGCCTCTGGTTGTTGACGCAACTGATGGTCCTGGCTTTCTCCCGCGCCTTGGCCAGGGCGGGAAGAAGCATCGATGCCAGTATCGAGATTATCGCGATAACGACCAGCAATTCGATGAGAGTGAATGTTTTCCGATTGTTTTCCATCTGTTTTTTTCTCCATTTCAACGGTTATTCGTTTTTTCAGCCACCTGGCATTTGTCCAACATCTCGAAATAGGCAAGAGCTGCCCGGCGAACCTCTGTCGGGGTATCGCCCCCAATCCACAGAACAGAGGGGGACGGCATGGCAAGAAATGGGCCAGACCAGTCTACGGGTGGAGTGAAATCAGGGAAATCACCTGGCACACCCAGGCAAATCCTCTTGCCGTCCTTTCCTTTGCCAGGCGATGTCACAAGCAAGTCTGGCCTGGCCAGCGCCGCATCCAGAAAGCCAACCGAGCCAAAGCCGACACGCCCCTTGCATTTCCTGCTTGCCTGCACGAACGGACGGTACATCGCCACCATCTCCGCCGCAATCCGAACTTCATTTCCCTCTCCAGCCTCCACGGCAGGATTCTCGCCTGGTGCCAGCAAAGCAGTCATCTTGTTCGGCTCGGCAAAACTCCGCCAAGGAGGCAGAAGTTCCAGCACCGCTGCCTTTGATGCCTGTCCAAAGAAAAAGTTCTCACGTGCGCCTCTGATGCGTTTTCCAGAAAAATCCCTGGCTGGAAGCGAAAAGGAGAACTCGCCATCCCCCTCCAGCGAAATACGGTCGGTAGAGACGGCGGTCCCCAACCAATCCCCCTGGCCATTGACCGCAACGGCCCGCAAGACTAAAACCTCCTTCGGGGCAAGGGTAATATTGAAGATGGTCTCACCATTGGCAAAACTCTGCCGAAGCCTGCCAGACGGCAGGAGAAAGGCATATTTGCCAGACCCAAGGTAGCGGTTGACCACCCTCACGGAACGGGTAAGCGTCTCGTTCGTCGGGTTGCCGAGAGTGAGAATAGTTCCGCAGTCGTCTCCAAAGCGCCCTGTCCAAAATGGCTCCGCATCACGGATGGCGCACACAGGATGGTAGCCAGCCTCGGAAATGGCGCGAAGAGCCGAGAGATGGGGATGGAAAAACGTGTCGGCTGCAACCCAGTTCATTGGCATAAAGCCCAGTTCATAGCATTTGAGCAGGTAGAACTGCTTGAATCCGAGTTCTGCCTGAGCCTTCCTGGCTGGGTTGCCCGCAATCCGCCATTTCCTGATAGGCAAACCACGGGTACTGTAATGCCAAAGGGAGAGTGGTTTTCGTCCCATGGTGAGCCGTAGCGGGAGCAGCATCTCGACATTGGCCCATGGCGGTCCCTCCATAATGGCGGCGTCGCAGTGAAAGAGTGTAAAAGGGGAGAAATTGCAATTGGCGGGATTGAAGACAGTCCCCATCCTTTTGCCGTCCCGCGAAAGGGTATGGATATAATCGGAGAACGGAATGGGCAGCACGGTGTCAGAGGTGAAGATTCTGCCGTCGTCATCCCAGGAGCGCCCGACTGCATACTCCAACTGGCTTGGCGTGTAGAATAGAAAACTGCTGTTCACCATGTCGAAGGAGAACCCCGCTATCTCGTAGTTTTCCACGACCTGCTTCAACTGGTTCTTCAGATATTCGAATATTGGAGAACCAGGCGCAAATACCTGCTTGGTCTTGCCGCGATTGCTCGGAAGGGAGTGCAAGCCGCTTCGACCGTTCACCGCATCTGGCCAGGCATCCGCCACATTTTGGTGGATGTCCTTGACCAGGATGTAGTAGAACATGGCCACCAGCTTGTTCCCGTAGTGCATCTCGCTTTCCAGAGCCTGGTGGTATTCCTCCCTGGTCAGTTCTTTAGCCTTGCGATGGCCATAGTAATCCCTATATGTGTTCCGTTCACCTTTCCAGCCTTCGCCAGTAGGAAACCAGTTCCCTGCCTCATACCAAGGCGCGTATGTCCATTCCCATTCTAGTCCAAACACACGCGGGGCATGGAGTTCGAAAGGACGTTGGAGATGCCCTCCTGTGAAATAACCGCCCACCCCATGA
>JAFRLP010000204.1 GCA_017431185.1 Victivallales bacterium
CACAGCGGTACTGGGATGGGGAACACCCATCTCCTCCAGGCAATCGCCCGTGAGGCTCTTCGGGTGACCCCGAATCGCCGCGTGGTGTATGTTACCTGCGAGGAATTCCTGAACCAGTATATCGATGCGATGATGCACAACCGTTTCCAGCAGTTCCGCGCCAGATTCCGCGAGTTGGATATACTGCTGATAGACGATGTGCAGTTCATCGGTTCCAAGCAGGGATTCCAGGAGGAGATTTTCAACACCTTCAATTCCATTTATCTGGCGCACAAGCAGATTGTGATGACCTCCGACCGTCCCCCGCATGAGATTGGCGGTCTGGAGAAGCGTCTGGTTTCACGCTTCGAGTCCGGACTGACCACCGAGATTACGGCTCCCGATCTGGAGACGCGCGTCGCCATTGTCCGCAAGAAGCAGGAGGAGCATCGTCAGAAGTTGGACGAGGATGTGGTGATGTACCTGGCCTCCCACCTGAAGTCGAGCGTCCGCCGCCTGGAAAGCGCGGTGTTCAAACTGGTCTCCTGGGCCTCTCTCTCCAAACTGAAGATGGACATCCCCACCGCCGAGCGGCTGCTGGGCGACATTTTCAGCGAGGAGCAGGACACCTTGCTGACGGTCGAGGAAATCCAGAGGCTTGTGGCGGAATTCTACGATGTCCGGCTGGCGGACATGACCAGCACGCGACGTCCCGCCAACATTGCCCTGCCACGGCAAGTCGCCATGTATTTTGCCCGCAAGATGACCGAGTTGTCATTGCCCGCCATTGCGGAGAAATTCCACCGCACACATGCCACCATCCTGCACGCCTGTTCCGCTGTGGAAGGGCATCTGAAGGATGATGCGTTCCGTCGTGATTTGACGTTGCTGGAACGCAAAATGAAGAGTTTGTGACGGCGTCCGTCCACTCCTCCACCGCTCGATGCCGATGACCCGCCAGGATTTCCAAACATTATGTCAGAAAAAAATAGTGGTTCTGGACGGGGCGACTGGCACGGAACTGGCCAAGCGCGGAATGTCTGCTGGCGTGGCTCCCGAAGCCTGGGTTCTGGAACATCCCGATGCCATTCAGGCGATTCAGCAGGCGTATGAGTCGGCTGGCAGCGACATTGTCTATGCTCCGACGTTTGGCGGCAACCGCATCAAGTTGGCAGAGTACGGGTTGGCTGACAGAACTCGTGAAATCAATCGGGATTTGGCCCGCATTTCGCGCCAGGGCGTGAGGAAGGCTCTGGTGTTTGGGGATATTGCCCCCACTGGAAGATTCATCGAGCCATTTGGGGATTTGGGCTTTGAGGAGGCGGTCGCCGTTTATCGTGAGCAGGCGCAGGCACTTGCCGAAGGCGGGGTGGACGGATTCGCTGTGGAGACGATGATGGATCTGCAGGAGGCGCGCGCTGCGCTTCTGGGCATCCGTGATGTGTCGGACTTGCCAGTCATCGTCACGATGACCTACAACCCTGATGGGCATACGCTTTCTGGCACTCCTCCCTCGTCCGCCATCGTTACATTGCAGGCCTTGGGTGCGGATGCGGTCGGCTGCAACTGCTCCGCTGGCCCCGAGCAGATGGTGGCTCTGGTGCGTGAAATGGCGGAGTGTGCGCGGGTGCCCATCGTGGCCAAACCCAATGCGGGGATGCCGCGTTTGGTGGATGGCCGCAGCGTCTTTGAGATGGGGCCGCAGACCTTTGCCAGCCTGATTCCCGCGTTGGTCAGCGCTGGAGCAGGAGTGGTCGGCGGGTGTTGCGGCACGACCCCCGAGCATATCGCTTGCCTGCACGATGCGGTGAAGAACTTGCCTGTGCCACTGTCCAATGCTTGCAGTGCCTGGGTGTCCAGCGTTGCCGAAGCCTTGCGGATAGGGCAGGGCAGACCATTTGCGGTCATCGGCGAACGGCTCAACCCCACTGGCAAAAAGGCCTTGCAGGCGGACTTGAAGTCGGGGGAACTCGCCCTTGTCCAGAAACTGGCGGAGGAACAGGCTCAGGCGGGAGCCGCGTTGCTGGACGTGAATTGCGGGCTCCCCGGCATTGACGAGGCCGCCACGATGCGCCGCCTGGTGGCGATTCTGGCCAAGTCCACGCGCCTTCCCCTATGCATTGACACGACCAATGCGGAGGTCGCGGAGGCCGCCCTGCGGCTTTATCCTGGACGCGCGCTCTTCAACTCCATCTCCGCCGAGAAGGCGCGCCTGACCGAGGTTCTGCCTGTCGTGGCCAAATACGGGGCGATGCTGGTTGCCCTGCCGTTGAAGGATGACGGCATCCCTGCCACGGTGGAGGGACGCGCCGAATGTCTGGCCGCCATTGAGGAGGCTGCGGCGCGCCTGGGCTACCGTCACGAGGACTTGGTGGTGGACGGGCTGGTGATGACCGTCTCCTCCAATCCCGAGGCGGCTGGCCTGACCTTGGATACGCTGGAGTGGAGCTCCCGGGTCTGGAAGGGGGGCAGTGTCTGCGGATTGTCCAACGTCAGTTTTGGCCTGCCCAGACGTGATTTGGTGAACCGCGCCTTTTTGGCGATGGCCATTGGGCGGGGGCTCACGATGGCCATCGCCAATCCCTGCAACGCCGATTTGATGGAGACTGTCCACTCCTGCGACGTGCTTCGGGGCACTGACCCGTCCGCCAAGTTCTTCATTGGACGATATACGGGAACCAAGCCTGCCGGCGCCGGCAGCGTGTCAGCGGCCCCTGCGGGGCAGGCCGCCAAGGACACTGCGCCAGCGACACCGCTGGAGCGTGTGGGGCGTGCCGTCCTGAACGGCGATGTGCCTGAGTTGCGCAAGGCCATTGAAGGCGCGTTGGCTGATGGCCTGTCCGCCAAGGAGATTGTGGACAACGCGCTGATTCCCGCCATTGGGGAGGTCGGCCAGAAGTACGAGCGCCACGAATTCTTCCTGCCCCAGCTGATGGAGGGCGCAAAGGCCATGCAGGAAGGGATGGCGCAGCTGGAGCCGCTGTTGGCCGCCGCAGCGGCTGGCCAGGAGAAGGCTGGCTGCATGATTATGGCGACGGTGCGCCATGACATCCACGACATCGGCAAGAACATCGTCGCCCTGATGTTGCGCAACTACAATTTCGAGGTCATCGATTTGGGCAAGGACGTTCCAGCCGAGCGGATTCTTGACACGGCCCGCGAAAGGAACGTCAAGGTCATTGGCCTTTCCGCTTTGATGACCACCACCATGGGGGAGATGGGCAAGGTGGTCGAACTGGCCCGTGAGCGTGGAATGGACGACCTCAAGTTCATCGTCGGCGGCGCCGTGGTCAACGAGGACTACGCCTCCTCCATTGGCGCAGTCTATGCCAAGGATGCGATGGACACCGTGCGCATCGCCCGCCGGTTGCTGGAAGAGTAGTTTTTGCGCCCTGCCTGCTTGACATTTGGCAAAAAGGGGTTACTGTCTATTGTTGTCAGGTTTTGTCAGATGTAGCTATTCAGTACCCCCACCTGTTTTGCCATGCCCGAAACCAGATTTGCCATTTGATTTTGGCGTGCCAGGCGTGAGACCTCAACCTGCCCGCGAGGCCTTAGGCCTCGCGGATTGAACTGTCCTGGGGGGCTGGATAGTATAGGTTTGAACTGTTTCAAGAAGGAGCAAGTGCTATGATTCTTACTTTGCGAGAGTTGGCGGAGCATCTCAAAGTCACGGACCGCACGATTCTGCGGATGCTGAAGACCGGTCAGATCCAG
>JAFRLP010000205.1 GCA_017431185.1 Victivallales bacterium
AGAATGAAGGGCAGGTCCTTGAAGAGGCGGATGTCAACGCCGTCGGCGAATTCCGCCCGCTTTTTGTCGGCGCTTCGGCCGAAAAGGGCGTTCATATACTTTTTGGGCACCACCAGGAACAGCCGCTCCCGGCTCACCTCCGCAGCCTCAAAGGCGTCCAGGTCCCGGGGCACGTAGCCGATGAGCAGGTCGATGAGGCCCTTGCTCAGATCCTCCTGGAGCTCCGAGGAGGAACCCTCCAGGATGGTGACGGTGATGCCGGGGTGCTTCTCGTGGAAGGGAGGCAGCAGCCGGGGCAGGAGCACCTGGCCTCGGGTGTAGCTTACGCCGATGCGCAGCTCGCCGGTGTTGTTGTGATTGAGGTCGTCCAGCTCCAGGTGGAGCTGCCGTTCGATGGCGCCGATCTGCTCGGCGGCGGCCTTGAGCCGCTTGCCGGCGGCGGAGAGGGCAAAGCGGGGATAGCGCTCAAAGAGCTTGGCGTCCAGCTCCTTTTCCAGCTTGCCGATCTGGCGGGAGAGGGCCTGCTCGGAGATGTGGAGGCGCTTGGCGGCGCGGGTGACGTTCATCTCCTCGGCCACGATAAGGAAGTATTGCAGGTTTTGAAAATTCATGCTGCCCTCCTGCTTCCTATTATTAGGAAGTTAGTTAGATTATACGGGATTGTTCGGCCCCTGTCAATGAAGGCGAGGCAGCCTCAAAAAGAATGAGAGGAAGGCGGGACAATCACGAAAAAGTGTTGACTTTTCGTTGGTAATCCATTAGCATAATAGTGAAAAAGAATACCGTTTTTATGGGTGCAAGGAATCCGGTGAGAATCCGGAGCAGTCCCGCTGCTGTCAATGGCTGCAAGGGCGCAGATGCCACTGCGATTTCGTTTCGTGGGAAGGCGCGCCTGAGGGGAAAGCCATGAGCCAGAATACTTGCCGTAAAACGAACGATCGCCCGTCCCGAGGAGGACGGCGCCGATCCGGGACATCGGCCCCGGGGATTTGAAAAAAGAGTCCCCTGGTTGGTCCTTTTTGGGCATTTATGAACAGGCCCCTCTTTTACGGCAGTATCGGCGGGAAGGCAAGGCGACCCCGGCGATAGTGATATACATTGAAGAAAGGATGTTGAGATGGATACCAATTCTAAAAACGAACCGTTGGCTCCGGTGACCTTCGACGAGTTCGAACCGACCTCCTACGAAGTGTGGAAGGCCGCGGCCATCGAAAGCTTGAAGGGCGGCATCTTCGAGAAGAAGCTGTTCACCAAGACGCCGGAGGGCATCGTGCTCTCGCCCATCTACACCGAAGAAGAGGCTGCCCCCTACAAGGAGCGGCTGGGATTCCCCGGCGCGGCGGATTTCCTCCGCGGCACCAAGACCGCCGGCTATGCGGAGGAGCCCTGGAAGATCGCCCAGGAGGTGGAGGTCCATGACCCCGCTGAGGCCAACAAGGTTTTGCTGGAGGAGCTCAACAAGGGCACCACGGCCGTCAGCTTTGACGCGGACGCCGTGAAGCTGGATACCCTCAAGGACGTGGAAACCCTTTTGAACGAGGTCCAGCTCCGCTACGCGCCCCTGTCCGTGTACGCCGGCGCCACGGCCCTGCCCCTGATTTCCGCCATCGCCAAGCGCCAGCGGAACGTGGGTGACGACGCGCCGCTGACCGGCTGCGTGGGCGCCGACCCCATTGGTGAAGCGGTGAAGAAGGGCGGCTTCGACAGCAGCTCTGACAGCTAGCTCCGCGTACCATGCAGACAACTCCCGGTTGCCGGACGGCGCCGTGCTTGCCGTGGTTGACCTGGCAAGTCCCGACGTCCTATGGAGCGACAGGGGAGACCGGCGCTATCCGATGGACCTGGCCCAGAACCGCCAGATGACAAGCGAACGTGAGTTGACCATCCAGAAAATGGCCGGCGACTTCAACCCTGAACGTGTGCTGTCCACTTCCGGCACCTACGAGGGCGTTCCCACCGCCGCCGTATTGGACGGGAGCCTGGTCGTGCTCATCGGCAGCACCAGGACCGCCGCAGCCGACACCGCATACGGCAAGGGAACCGCAGGCGACCTCAAGGCGCGGACTATGCAGTGGGCTGGAGAACACGGTTTCAAGTTCGACGGCGAGGCCCCCGCGAGGCCGATGCTCATGCGCATCCTTCCCGCTGGCCTGACCCATGCGCAGATGTCCGAGATTGTGCAGAAGGGCAACCAGTCACCCCAGCAGGCGCAGACCGCCGCCAAGGACGTGGACAACGACGCCAGGGTTCTGGCCGAGCACCTGGAGGAACTTCTTCCTCTGCTTCGCCCCACCGACAGCGCCGATTTCATCAGCGGCGCGAACGTCTCGTTCGCCCAGCGGTTTGTGGAACTTGCCGGCCACCGCACAGGCGATTCCAATGCGCGGGGGGAGATGACCTCCGCGCTCAACCGCCGCATCCAGAACGCGCTGCTTGGCTACCTGTTCCAGGGAATGCCGAGGGAGCGCCGCGAATGGCTGATGGAGAATGTGGTCGCCGACGGCGAGTTGGGCGACCTGGGAATAAAGAACGCCATTGGCGGGCTGGTTGACCGCATCGGCGGCTTGCTCCGGCTGGAGCAGGACAACCGGCAGTACTCTCTTGTCGGCGAATTGCAGTCGGCGGTGGACAATCTGGCCACCTTCCGCCAGCGTCTGGCAAACCATGGCGTAACCTCTGCGTCCGACTATCTCCAGGGCGACCCGCTGCTGGATGCGATGGACGCGCAGATCGACCGGCCTGCGGAGATGTCGCGGTCTGCCCAGGCCATTTTCCTGCGTCTGGCCAATGCCAAGTTCCGCAAGGCGGTCCGTGACTTCTTCGACGCATACCTTGATGAAGTGTCAAAGCAGGTCAGACCGGAGGAGGATCTGTTTGGCACCGGCCCGCAGAACAAGTTCCAGTTGCTCGCCCGGTTGACGGGAGAGGATGTCTCCGAACAGCAGAAGGCGGAGGAGCCGGTTGCGAAGAAGGCGGAGGAAAAGGCCGGGGAGAAAACCGGCGAACAGACTGCCGTGCCCGCTGGCAATGAAACTGTGCAAACGTCAGTGGAGTCAACGACCGAACAGCCGAAGACGGAAGATGCGGAAGAGAAAGAGACGAAGGCCAGGACGACCGAGGAAAAATCTCAAGAAAAGGCTGCCGTGCCCGCTGGCAATGAAACTGTGCAAACGCCAGAGGAGGCAACGACCGAACAGCCGAAGAAGGAGGGTGCGAAAGAGAAAGGGGCGAAGGCCAGTACGGACGAGGGAAAATCTGAAGAACAGACTTCCGTATCCGCTGAAAATGCGGATGAGACGGCGCAAGCCGCTGCCGAACCTCCCGCTGTGAAAGCGGTTGAGTTTGAACCGACCGACAAGAGGCTGGAGGAACTCGCGAATGTCTTTGCCGAACCAGGCCTTACGCCGCAGATCCGTGCCGCCAGATTGTCAAGACTGGCCAGGGAGTGGGGGACCGACCAGAAATCCGTGGAGGAATGGAGCGAATACTGCATTGCCAGGATGGTGCATGACCTGCAGCGGCAGGACATCCCCTTGGAGGAGAAGTGGCGGCGCGTCCTTGCGATATACCAGGGACAGCCTGCGCTTGCGACCCGGACAAGCACCAGCGTCGTCAACCAGGCGTATTCCACTCCCGCGCCTCTTGCATGGATACTTGGAAACCGAATCGGTCTGAACAATTCCGGAGCGGGCATAGTCTATGAGCCGACCGCCGGAACAGGAATGCTGGTGGCCGCCACCTCCGGTGCCTCCCTCTATCTGAATGAAATCGACCCGCGGCGCAGGAAAATCCTGCGTCGAAGCGATGCCGATTTTCTCCGCACGCCAGGCGTGTTCTCACAAGCCCAGGTGACAGGCGAGGACGCCAGGACCTTTGTTCCCAATGCAAAAGGCTCCATGCCCCGTCAGCTGATTGCGGATTTCGTTGTGGCCAACCCTCCCTTTGACACGGCTCCGCCGTTGTCGGCGGATGGCTTCCGTCTGACCAAACTGGACCATCAGATTGCGGCGAACGCTCTCAATGTGCTCAGGCCGGAAGGCCGGGCGTTTCTCATCGTCGGCGCCAACCTGATGAAGACGGGCCTGAACAAGGGGCAGGCTACACTTGCCGACAAGGTGTTCATGAACTTCCTCTATTCCCATTTCAACGTCCAGGACAATCTTATCCTTTCGGGAGACCTCTATCGCAAGCAGGGCGCGTCGTTCCCGCTGCGTGTGTTCACAATCAACGGACGGAAGAAGTATTCTGGGGAAATGACGACAGCCCCGCTGCATCCGGACATGCTGCACTCCTGGGAAGAGGTGCATGACCGGCTGATCGAACCTTGGAACCCGTATGCGCGTGATAATGCCCAGGGGCAGCATCTGCACCAGGCATGGGATGAATTCGATTATGAATTGCAGGAACAGTCCGACGCTTCTTCCGTCGATGACAATGGTGTCTTGGAAGAAGCCACGGAGACCCAGCAGGAGCAATCCGTTGAGGAAGAGGCAATTCCGAAAACGAAAGAGCAGGAACAGACCGTCCAGGAAAAGGCAGGGCAGGAAGGCGACAAGGTTAGATCTGCCAATCCTGCACCCACGCAGGTGCGGCCAGGCTCCGAACTCCCTGGTGGACGCTATCGCAAATACACCAGTGCGGCTCAGGTCAAGGACGGCGGGATGGCCGTGGATTCCTGGCTGGCGATGCAGCAGGCGCAGGCACAGGCCGCCTTTCTGGAGAACAACGGGGATCCTGCGGAATTCGTCAAGTCCCGTCTGGGGATTGCCAGTGACAAGGAACTCTCCAGATTCTTCCTATCGCACCAGGTGGATGGAATCGCCCTGGCCATTTCCAAAATGGAGAAAGGCGGCGCAATGGTCATCGGCGACGGGACTGGGGCAGGCAAAGGCCGTCTCCAGGCAGGTGTCATGCGGTGGGCGATCCGCAATGGCAGGATTCCGGTCTTTGCCACCGTATCCGCTCCGTTATTCACGGACATGTATTTCGACGGTATGGATGTCGGGCAGGAATTCCGGCCCGTCATCTTCGCCGACGCCACCCAGGGGAGCATTGTCAACCGTCGTGCCGACGGCCAGGTCATCCAGCAGGTGCAGACACAGAAGGAGCGTGAGCGTCTGATTGGAATCATGGTCGATCGGGTGGCCAAGGGGAAGCCGCTGGCGGATGACATGCCAAATGCCGTCTTCATTACATACAGCCAGTTGAATTCAAAGGGCATCGGGCCGCAGCTCACGCAACTCCTCCGCATCAGGGATACGGGAAAAGCCGTCTTCGTCCTGGACGAGGCGCACACTGCTGCCGGAATGAATGGAAACAAGCCGACGAACACCAATAGGCAACTTTCCACGGCCATCGCCAACAGCCCTGTCCTGTTCTCGTCGGCCACGTTCAGTAAACGCCCTGAATTGCTTGCGTTCTATGCTCCTGCTCTATTGGAAGGGACGGACATCGATCCAAAAGACTTGCCGAAGGTCCTTCACCGAGGCGGATTGCCTTTGCTGCAGTTCTTCACCCAGGCCATGGCGCAGTCCGGCGCATACAGGAGAGTGGAGAAAGCCCTGGACGGGGTGGAGATCCGCATGGACACCATTGGCGAAGAAAACATTGGTGCGCTCAAAGCGGCATACGACCATGCGGCGGATATATTGAGACGAATGATGGCGATGTCCAGGAAAATCCATGTCGAAGGGGCGCAAAGCGGAGATGTGATGGCGACAACGGACGAGACGACAAAGGCAGAATCTGCCTCCACGTTTGTGTCCCAGGTGCATAATGTCATCAATACGATACTGCTTGCCGCAAAGACGGACGCGGCAGCGGACGAGGCGGTGCGGGCCTTCAGGGAAGGGCGAAAGCCAGTGATTGTCGTCACTTCCACCGGGGAGGCCAGGCTTCAGCAACGCATGTCGTCGGGAAACCTTCAGGCTGGCAGCCACATCAGTTACTCTTTTGCGGACTATATGCAGGATGTCCTGGATGAACTGTTCGACCTTCCCATCGAGTCCCAGTCCGGCAACGGTGTCGTGCGTGTGCAGCTCGATCCGGAGGAGTTCAAACTGGGCGGTGAATACTCCAGAATACAATCGCTTATACGCAACAATCTGTCGAATGTCCCCTGGAAAGGCAGTCCAGTGGACGCAATTCGGGACCGACTGGCCAAGGCCGGTGTCAGAGCAGGAGAAATCAGCGGACGGGGGCTAGGGGTGGACTACAGCGGGGAACAGCCCACGCTGGCCATGCGCGATGCCAACGACCGTGACCGCAACGAGGCAATCCGCAAATTCAACAGCGGTGAACTGGACTGCCTCATCATCAATGCGGCGGGTTCCACCGGCATCAGCCTGCACGCCAGCGAGACATTCACGGACCAGAGGCAGCGGGAACTGCTGATGGTGCAGCCCAGTCTTGACATCACCGTCGTAATGCAGACGCTTGGACGGGTTCACCGTGTAGGTTCCGTGGTGCCGCCGGTCATCCGCTTCCTGTCCACTCCTCTGATGGCCGAGAAACGGGCGATGCAGATCATGGCAGGGAAACTCCGAACGCTGTCCGCAGGTACCACTGCGGACGCCAGGTCGGCGGTGGATGTGGGGGAGGACATCCTCGACCGGTATGGCGATGAGGCCGCGTCGTCCTGGTTCTATGACCATCCGACTGCGGTGGATGAAATGGAATGGATTTTGCCCGAAGGCTTCGATTCGCGTCGCGTGTCCATGCGGATGCTCCTGGGACATTTGCGCGTTCTTTCCGACAGTCGGCAGGCTGTCATATTGAACGAACTGTTGTCCCGTAGGCATGATATTCAGGAGTATTGGAAGTCGCTGGGCATGGATGAAGCGGCTCCGAGGGATTTCGGCGAGGACGGCATTGAACTTCTTTCCGAGGAGGAACTGGCGCCTGCCACCGGGACCGGCCCGCTGAATTCCGCCCTCCTGCTTCGCAAGGTCAGGGTTGTCGAGAAGCACAAGGGGCTTCTTTGGAAGGACTTGAAGGCGCAAGGGGAAAAGGCCTACCGCTGGGAGTCCCCGCTTGCGCTGTCGGAGGAGTTGCAGAACAACTACAGCGCCGACCTTTCGACTATTGAATGGGCTTCGGAGGTGATAGGCGATCTGTTGGGCAACGCCTATTTCGTGAACTTCGGAAAACCTGGCCAAAACGCGGTCGGCGTGTTCACGGACATAAAATTCGATGTTCCTAAAGACCAAGACCAGGAAAGCAAGGAGAAGGCAGAACTGCTCAATGTATGCAAACTGCGTTTCGAGTATCTTCCGTCGGAGGATTCGGAATTGTCGGCGGCCAAGGTGTGGATACCGCTCTCGCAACTGGTGAATTCTGCCGACGAGTTGATTTACAGAAAATTGGGGATGCCGGCTTACCTGAATGGAGTCTGGCTTGAACGTACTACCGGCAGGGAACAGGACTTCATGAAAGATGCCGACCCCGCTGTGTTTTTCGACGGCAAGCCCATTGTGAGAAATGCCGTGCGCTATCTTGCCTGCGGAAACCTCATTAAGGCATTCAAGGATGTTGGCCGGACGGGAAGAATGGTCAACTTGCGCATGGGTGATTCCGGGGAACTTGCCTACCTTCTGCCAAAGTCATGGCAGACAAAGGACATGATCCACGACCCCAGGAAAGACCTGAAGACGGCGCGGGCCGCATACGACTATGCTTTGTCTTCAACGAAAGGCGGCCAGCCGGAATACCTTTTCGACAAAACAGGTCAATTGATGCTCTACGTGGGAAGGGATGGCGAGAAAGTCGTTTGGTACCTTTCCACCCGCAAGGAAGGGAGAAAGGCGTCGCCATATGCCACTGATACCTCGTTGACCCGCATTGCCGGAGATTTCATTTCGAGCAATCGAGGAAAGACCTGGCGGACGCAGGCCGTGATGGAAGGCCCCGCTGCGAATCGGCTGCGCGACGTGATGAATTATCTCTATGCGCATGGCAACATGCTGCATGAGAAATCCGAATCCGACAATCCATACATCTTCTACCGCCGTGCCAAGGGGGACGAGGCTGGCGTGGATGCAGAGGAATTGCGGAACGCCGTGCCGACGATGGGCTTTGTCTGCCCCATTGTCATCACCGAAGGAGACGATGGATTGCCCTATCCTCTCCGCCAGCGCATGATTCAGGAACGCACATCCGGACGCGAGTGGACTGGATGGAAGGGGTTCTATGACGAGGAGACATCCACCGTGTACATCAATGCCGACGCGCATGACACGATGGAGGATGCCCGCGAGACTTTGCTCCACGAGGCTGCCGTGCATCATGGCCTGCGTGCGTTCTTCCGTTCTGAAAAGGCCTTGCATGGCTTCCTTGACATGGCCTCGGAACGGCTGTTCTACATCCGGCAGGCCGCCATGAACAAGGAGGCGGCCGGACTGGAGCACTACGCAGCCATAGAGGAGGCGGTGGCGGATGTTGCGGAGGACAGCCGCGCCAAATCCGTTTGGGAACGCATAGCGGCCTGGCTCAAGGATGCATTTGCCGGGTTGTTCAGAATGGTCGCGGGAACCGAACTGCCCTCCGACACCTGGCTGCGGCAGGTCCTGAAGGATGCCGCGCAGGCAGCCCGTGAACATCGTTTCACGCCTTTCACTGGCGGAATGCTTTTCAATCTGAAGCAGGATTTGGCCAAGGCGCAGTCCCGTCGAATTGATTTGGGCTTGAACGATGACTTCAGTCCGAAACGCCGCGAGGAAATCCGTCATGGCGCGGCGCAGACTTTTGCGGCGATGCGTGAATTGGCGGACGGCAGTCACTCAGTCCCGCTAGAACGGCCTGAAATTGGTGAAATCCAATACGATCTTGGTCGCACAGGTTCTCGGGGATATGGGCTTCTTCACATTGTCGAACAACGCATGAAAAAAAACGGCTACTCGTTGGAGGAGGCAGCCGAAGTCGCTGTGAGGACAGGACTGAGCGCCGTTCTTGGAGTGGAGGAGAAAGCTTATTTCAATAAGCACCTCTATGCGCATGGCGGTGTTCGCGCGGTCGTTGCCTTCGATAATGAATTATCCCGGCCAGTCATAACTGGTTTTGTCGTTGGCACTGACGCAACGAACATGAAAGGCGAGGATGGCCGCCAGATGCCCCATGTGCGGTCTGACGGCCTACAGGATTCCTTCCCACGCATCGGCTCGGAAGAAACAGGAGCCTCGCAAAACGAGAATAACACACGCGTCACGGTAACGGACGCGGACTTTATGCGGAAACTGTCGAAGGCCTTGAAGAAGGCTATTGGCAAACTTGAAACAGAATATAATATAATGCTTTCGGACGGGATGTCAAGTTCCATAGCCCCAACCGAAATTGACCGTTATGGGAAATTTGCGGAAATGCTGCTCCAGGAGGGATTCAATGGCACTCTGCTGGACGCAGGAACAGGCCTGGGTGCGGTCGTGCTTCGCGAATATGGCTTTTCCATCGACAGAACGAAGGCATGGGATAAAGGGTACAATCGTGACTTTCATCTCAGGGAAGCCATCAGGGAGTCCTACGACGCGGTGCTTGCCGACCGTTTTCTGGAGGGGGTTCCGCTTTCAGACCGTGCCGATGTCCTGTCGGACCTCGCGTCTCGTGTCGCGCCGGGTGGTCGGCTGTTGGTCTCCGGGAACGATGCCAAGGCACTCCGCGAATACGTCACACGGCAATTGGGGCAGGAATGGACGGTTTCCGAGGCACCGGCGGCTTCCGGGTTCCAGGTGATTGCGACCTGCGCAGGCCAGCGGAACATCACTGCGGCCACTCACGGCAAAATCTTCGTCCGCGATGGCGACCGGCAGGCGCGCCGTCGTCGGCTGGCCATCCTTGACAGGCTGCTTGAAACTCCAATGACCGAGTGGGTCAAGAAAAACTTTTTCTGGGGTGAGCGCCGAGGCAATGTCCAGCCGATTGTCAACCGTCTACTTCAGAGGATGAAGGGGCGAATCGCCTCCGACATGGAGGGGCTGCGCGTTTTGGTAAAGCGCATCAACGACAATTTCACTGCCATCGGCGACAAGAAGATTGCCGATGAACTGCACCATGACCTGAACGGGTTCCTGGCAGGGCGCGATTTGAGTCAGAATACACTCCAACTCACAACCAAGGACGCCAATGCCCGCGAACTGGTCGATGCGTTCAGGGAAGGTCGTCGGCTCATCGATGACCTCTCCCTGCGGATGCTTCACGAAATGGGAGACCTTCTGCCTCATGGCCTGACTCTCACCATTTCAAACAATCTTGGCCACTACACGCTCCGGGCATACGAGAAATTCCTGAACCCGAATTACCGTCCGACGGAGGAAGTTGTGAAACGCGCGCAGCGTGCCGTGAAGGCGGAACTGATGGATGACGTTCTCCGTGTGATTGATGCCGCCTATAACGTAAAACTTCCGGCGACTCATCGAGATTACGCATTGGCCTATGTTGCGGGTGAGACGGATGAAACCGGAATGGCCGACCTGCCTGAACGCACGGCCAGACGGTTGATGCATCTCCGTGAACAGCTGCATCGCGCCATCGAGTTGACCAACGATGCTGTCCAGGTGACTTTGGAAAATTCCATCGACGATGCCGGGCATGACGTGTTGATTCTCGATTACGCCGCCGACAACGAACGGCTGAATGCGACTGCGCAGGGCGTGGTGGACTACCTTCTCTCCAAGGATGTGGAGTCGCCGGACAGCGGACTTTATCAGGGGAAGTCCGCCGCCAGAAACAAGATTCTCCGAAGTTCCTTCCTGGAACGGCAGGATTTGCCGGACTGGTTGCGTGAATTGTATGGCGAGATAACCGACTGCGCCCTGGTGCTGCAGAACACAGTCAGCCGCGGCATCCGTGTGCTGGCCGCCAACGACATGCTCAAGGCGCTTCGCCAGGCCAGTGAGGAACTGGATGTGGACAACCCGCAGCGCATATTCTATCAAAACGCATACAGGAACGAGGGGCATGATGCCACCGTGAAACTGGAGGGGTTCGGATACGGCGCCTTGAACGGCTGGTTCACCGACCGCAATACTGCGGCGATGCTGGCCGACTATTCGGGGCAAGGCCGGGAGGTCATGCTGCTGTGGAAGAAGTTCATCAGCCTGTCTCGCGCCGCCAAGACAGCCTACAACGTTCCCACTCATTTCCGAAATATCCTGGGCAACCTTGTGTTCGCCGCGAACGACGGAATGATTTTCCGCCCGACATGGTACAGGAACTGGGCCAGAGCCTTTGCCATGCTGCTCTCCGATAGCCCGGATGCCGTCCGGGAACGCCGCCACCTCATGGAGTTGGGGCTCATCGGTTCAGGTGCGCACGCCGAGGAGTTTTCCCAGACCGTGCGAGACGCATTCGGAACGCCGGATGTCCTTAATTTTCCTGGCCGCAAGATTCTCTCCTCATTCGTCGGCGGTGACAGCCGTGCGATGGAATTCGCCTATGCTCTGGAGGACAATGTGTTCAGGGTCGCCAGTTTCTACACACGGACTGCCGACGATGGTCTGACAGAGGATGCTGCAGTCGCCAATGTGCGGCGGCTCTATCCAACCTATGACCAGGCTCCTGCGGTCATAGACCAGTGGCGGAGGTACAATCCGCTCGCGCCGGACTTCATGGCCTTCCGCTTCGAGTCTCTCCGATGCATGGCGAATTCGGTTGCCGACGCATGGAAGGCCATAAAAAGCGGTGAAATGAAGGAGGCCACTCTGCGCGTCAGTGGCGTGCTGGCCTCGCTTTCCCTGGCGCTCGGCGTATTCGGCACGTCTGTCGGCGGCTTCCTCGGCGGATTCGGAAAGGACGACGATGAGAAGGACGCCGCCCGAATGGATGGCGAGGAACTCGACGCCCTGCGGCTGCTGCTTCCCTCCTATCGCCAGGACAACACCGTTTTGGCCTGGCGGGACGGTGCGCATATCCGTTATGTGGATCTGGGATATATCTATCCCTACGAGCAATGGCCGCTTGCATGGAACATCCTCACTGCCAGGGGCCGCACTGCCGACGACCGCCTGACGGACATGTTCAAGAGAGTATGCGGAAACTACCTCATCGGCAACATGGCCGGCGATTCGATCATGGATCTGATGCGCAACCGGACGACCTATGGCCAGCAGGTCTGGGACAACTTTGATCCGATTTGGATCAAGGCTGCCAAAGGATTTGGCCACCTCGGACAGGCGCTTGTCCCGTCCATGTTCACCTTCGGCGCCCGGTCTCTCAAACTAGCCCTCTCGGAGGAGGATTCCATAGTCGATGCCCATGGCAACATCACCTCAGCCGGGACTGAGGCACTGCGCATGGCACTTCCGTACCGTGTCTATCAGTTTGACCCCGCAGTGGCCTACACGCGCCGGATGCGTTCTCTGGCCGCCCAGGTCCGGGAGGAAAAGGCCAAGGCCAATGTGGCCTGGAGGCGCTGGCATGACGGATACATTACCAGGGATGCCGCCGAGTCGGAGATTGAACGCACCAGGAGCATATTTGCCGATTCCAGGCTGCTCAAGCAGCTTCATTTCACGGACAATGCCGGACGAATACTCGGACTGGACTTCGACCGCCGGTTCCAGTTGCTAAAGGAAGCCGGGTTCTCCATCGACGAGGCGGAGCGGATTCTTACAGTAAGGCCATTGGCATATACATTGCCAGAGCAATAAGGATAATGCACCTTCGCAAACATAGTTCCTTTTATCCTTGAACCTATTGGATTTCGATATTGATGCCTTCGCGCACCAATATCGAAATCTTCAAGTAATATTTGCATTCCTTTGCTTGGCAGGTTATATTAATACCAATGCATGGGTTTCTAAACCAAAACTAAACCAAAGTGAAACCTATCGGAAAGAAAAAGAAAACCAGTTTTTCTACCGAAAGGTTTCACTTTGCAGTTGAATGCTTGGTTTCGAAAACCGTTGTAGGCTTTTGCCTACCCAGGGTTCGAATCCCTGTCTCTCCGCCATTTTTTTACCTAT
>JAFRLP010000206.1 GCA_017431185.1 Victivallales bacterium
CACCGCCGAACAGACTGTCCAACGCGGGGAACTCGACCTTGCAGTCGATAAGCCCCTTCCAGAATTTCTGGTCAACGCATCCGCTTTTTCGATAGAGTTCCTCAATAGCCTGGACACTGACTGGCATCTTCCAGAACCCGTCAAGTTCCTTCCTTGAACTGCGGTAATCCCGCATTGCCGACAATGCCATGGACGCGCTTGTGACATACGATGCAATAAACAGGAGCCAGAGGATACCAACACCTCTTCCAAACAGACTTCTGAATGGGACATTGCCAATCATTGCGACAATCCTGGCAAAGAGCAGATAGGCAAGAGCCAGCAAAACGACGCCCCCGACAGTCAGGCCCCACATCAGCCAGGCAGGATAGTCGGCGCTGGCCGATAAATTCTGACATGGCAATGTCATCAGGAACGCCTGTATATTCACAATGTCCGTGCAATAAAGCGCGGTTCCCCCCAGAAGCAACGGTACAACCGCCATCAGCCAGTCGCGGATTTTAATGGTGGGATACCACTGATAAACAAGCGCAAAAGCGAAGAAAACAATGGGGCAAACCCACCAAAGGCGTTCGAAATAGCGAGGAGCAAGCCACCAGAAGCCAAGCATCGCGAACGCACAAATGCCCAAGGCAATGGCGATGGGCTTGTCAAAGCGCTGTCTGGGCAAAGGGCGGCCAAGCAGGATGAGTGCACAAAGCACTGCAATGACAATCTGGACAGCCAGACACACCCAAGAAAAAAAGTTCAATGGATTCTGCGGCTTGCCAAGCAAAAATGCGGGAAGGGCAAAAGCATAGCCAATGGTCATCAGCAATCTTGGCAATATGACGAGCAGCGTCAGCCCTAAGAACTTGCCCTGAACGGGAGCATCACAGAAGAAAATCTTGCGCAGGAGAGGCTTCATTGTCCGTTTCTGGCGTCCGCTTCAATTCTCTGAACTGCTGCCTTCCGAAATGGCTGCGGCAGGGGCAAACCCGCCTTCGGCCCTATCGTCTTCCCGCAGCAGTTCCTGCAGGCCGGTGGAGCGCTCGGTGGGGCGTTTGACGGCGTTTTCCAGCAATTCCCTCGTTGCCAGCAGGAAGCATTTCTCACGGGTGCGGGTCATGGCGGTATATACCAGTTCGCGAGTCAGAATCGGATTGTCCTGGAACGGCAAGGTGACAATGACATTCTGGTATCCAGAACCCTGCGACTTGTGGATGGTCATGGCAAACGCCGTCTCATGCTCTGGCAGCAACGCCTCGGAAAACGCCGTGAAATGGCGATTCCAATATTCGCCCGCATCGGGATTGTCGTTGGGCGGGAGGGCTGCGTCAATGTCCGTCTTTGGCGGCTCGGGGAACCAGATTTTCCCCCTGAACCACACCCCTGTATCCCCGTTGTGCAATCCAGTGACAGGGTCATTGCGCAGAACGAGAACAGGTGTGCCGTCCTCCTGCGGTCTCATGTTCAAAAGAGAGGCGATGACCTTGTTCATATTCACCACCCCCAGCATTCCCTGCCGCAAGGCGCACAGCACCTTGACCTGCTCCGTGCGATTGTACGCGATTCTGACCATGCGCTGAAGTTCGGCCTCTCCCCGGACACGCATCCGCCAGGCTTTCCTGTCAAGTCCCATTTTGGCGAACAAACCAGCCAGAATTCCCACCAATTCGCTCTCCTTCAGCCTGGGGTCAAGTTCCTGTGCCCAGAACTCATCGTTGGGAGTGTAGAGAGAGACGTAATCAGGGGGATTGTCGCCCCGTCCCACCGTGGCGAGCACAAAGCGTCCCAATGCGGAGGCGCTGTTGAAGCGGTGGCTCTCCGTCAGATAAGTGATGTTCAGCGGGTGGGACGCCTCCGCCCAGCGGCAGAGGTCGCCAAAGACGACGCCAGACTCCACGGAGGCCAACTGGTCCTTGTCCCCCAGCAGGAGCAGACGAGCCTCTGGCTTCAGTGCGCCAATCAACTGGGAAAGCAGCATCAAGGAGCACATTGAGCATTCATCCACCACCACCAGGTCAGCCGACAGTTGATTTTGGTCATTAAACTTGGGCAGATTGGTGTCCTCATCGTAGAGTCCCACCAGGGAATGGATGGTGGAGGCCTTGAGCGAGGCGAGGCGCTGCCTGGTCGATTCGTCCAGTCCAGTAAGATTACCGCTGGTGATTTCAGCGGCAATGGCTTCGGTCATGCGAGCGGCGGCCTTTCCTGTGGGGGCGCAGAGACTCACCTTCAAGGAGGAGTTGCGGGTCAGTTCGTGACGAAGGATCACCGACAGCACCGTGGTTTTGCCCGTGCCTGGACCGCCCGTCACGATGGAGAAATGGTTGGACAACGCCATTTTGACGGCCTGCTGCTGTCGGTCTTCGTCAAACGAATGCCTGGCAAAATAGCCGCAGCCATTGTGAATCTCGTCCTTGCTGGGCATGCCATCAGGCGAAGGTTTGGCCAGCGCCTGGCGGACAAAGGCGCGGACACGGTGTTCCGCCACACGATATTTCTGGAGATAGACCCGCTGTCCGCAGAGCACCAGAGGCGTCTTGGGCACAAGGCCATCCTGCTCGACGGCGATGGCCTCGCCCCACCGCTGGCATTTTGCCAGCCATTCTTCGGGAGAGAAAGGGGACGGCAGGCAGTCGGGATTGCCAGAGGGACGCGCCGACCACCTTTGCAAATCCAGACAACTGTCGCTGCTGCGGACAGCCGCCAGGGTCATGGCCGCCAGCAACTTCAAGTCATCGGGGTCAGGGACATCCCCGCCTGTGCGCCGAGCAATCATCTCGCCAAAACTTCGCTCCAGGGGAGTCAGTTCACGGGAGTTGAAGCATTCCTGAAGGCTGCTCATTTTTCCACCTCCTGCGTCAAGTCAATGCCCAGCAGACAGTCCAGTCCAGAGAGCAGTTCCAGAGAGGGACGTGTAGCGAAGAAGCCGCGTTCCGCCCCTGTCCTCGTGGAGACCCCGCGACAGAACACATAGCACACGCCACCAAAGCGAATTTCGTAATCCCTCCGCAGATCAAACGACGGGTCACTGTAGCGCATGAACTGCACCCAGGCCAACGCATAGAGAAGATACTGCAACGTATAGAAATGGTCATCCATCTCCCGTTGCATGCCTGCATGGTCGAAGCCGTCGTAACTTGCGTTCAGGATATTGGTCTTCCAGTCAATGATGTAGAACTTGCCGTCCGTCCCCTGAAACAGGAGGTCGATGGAACCCGTCAGGGCGTGGTGATCATTGCGGTTCTGCTGCCAATCACTGGGGGCGCGAATCCCCGCCCGCTCCAGCAGGACGAGCAAGTCCGCAGAGCGGAATCCGTTGCGCAGACGGTAGGTGAAGCGCAGTTCAGGCAGGCGACGCTCCTTCGAAATATCCGCCAGAGCAAACCCCGTTCCTGGCAAAGTCGTATGAAGGATTCCGCGCACAATATCGACAAAGGCTGACAGATGCCGTCCTTCCTGCTCATCGCATTTGGGGAGTTGGCGGCGACGCTGAAGGAAATCGCTCACATACATCCAAAGCGCGGAATGCGGGGCGGTGGATAACTGCTCGCAAGGGGTTCCTGCGCGCCATTCGCCGTCCATCTGGAAATCCAGTTTCTCAAAGAGTTCGTGCCAGTAGATGCCAGCCACTTCGCCAGAGGAGAACTGGAAGATGGGTTCGCGCAGTGGCCATTCCACACGTTGCCAGGAGGTTGAGCCGCCATTCTCCTCGTCGTCCTCCTTGTCGTCGCTCTCATCATCCTCATCCGACTCCATGCCCAGCCTTTTGGCGTCCGGCACACTCCCTGCGGAGTGCACACTGCGTGTCAGACTGCTGAAACTGCACGTCAGCCATCCAGGTGAAAGTTGACGTTCAGCGGGAAACACCTCCGCCTTTCGTTCCGAAGTCCCCTGCCCTTCATTGCCGTTCACGACCTCCCCAGGCGCACCCAGCGGGAGGCTTTCCTCTTCTTTTATCTCATTGAGACCACCGTTCGACTCCAGCAGAGTGGCCACACTCATTGGTGTGCCGCTTTTTGGCGGCGGACCATCGATGAAACGGCACAGGGCAATGGCACGGGTGATGGCGACATAGAGTTTGCGCAACTCCTCCTGATTCCGCTCTTCGTCCCCTTTGCCCTCCTTATTCAGGTCAAATGAACGTCTTCCATCCAAATGGAAAATGGAGGATGGCTTGAACGACGCAAAGAGGAAATCATAGACATAGACCAGCCCGAACTGAAGCCCTTTGCTTTTGAATATGGTCATCATTCGGACGGCTGGCTCATCGGATGGACGGCGCAATGTCATCTCCTCCGCATCGAACTCATTGCCGTCAGAGGATTCGTCCTTGCTGCCAAAAGAATGTTGAGCCTTCTGCCTGGCGACCTTCACCTGGCTGGCAAAGAGCCTCAGGAGACCATCCTGGCCCAGACGCCGTTCCTGCGCCTTGGCATGAAGAATCTCCGCCAACTGACGGAGATTGGCCAGGGAACGCCTCCCATCAGGGGATTGGTAGATAATCCTGGCCACCGCCGGGGCGTCGGTCGCGCCGCACCAGGCGGCGGGCGTGAACCTCAGGAACTCCTGGAACATGGTGAGGAATGTTCTGCTCTGCCAGGTTCGCTCAAGCATAGCCAGC
>JAFRLP010000020.1 GCA_017431185.1 Victivallales bacterium
CCCACCACCTGCCCATGGTGGATAAGCGGCACACAGATGAACGAAAGCGGGTCATTGACCCCGCGGGACTTGGTGCGGTTCAGAAAACGGTGGTCTTTGCGGACGTCCTGGATGACCTCCGTGCGTCCCGTCTTGGCGACCAGTCCCGTGATGCCTTCGCCGATGTGGTACCGCCCCAGCACCCGTTCTTCGGCGTTGAGGCGTCGGGCGGTCGCCTCGATGCGCAACTCGTCGCCCTCCAGAAGCGTGAAGGTGCCGCGCCGCATGTTCATCCGGCGTTCCAGGATGACCAGGATTTCCTCAAACAGCCGCCGAACATCACGCTCACGCACCAGCACCGAGGTGATTTCACGCAGAACTGTGATTTCCGAAATGATACTCATATTCCGCTCGCATTGGGCTGTACGAGTTTTTTATTCAGAGCCCCAGGCCCCTTCCATCCGCGAGGCCTGAGGCCTCGCGGGCAGGTTGGGGGCTCACGCCTGGCACGCCAGGCTCAAATGGAAAATCAGCGGGGTGTGTCAAAAACGGGTGAGGGTTTTCGACTTACAATATAAGGCGATTATGGGAGTTTTCAAGGAAGTTGGCGTAATGCGCGGAGACTACCCCCTCGACGCCATGCGGTGGTATTCCTGGAGGGAGCAGACGTCGGGGCGCCCGGCGTCAACGGCGGCGTTGGCAAGCCCGTCCGTCGCCATTTGCAGAGCGGCGGTCGTGGTGGTGATGGGGATGCCGAATTCGATGGCCAGATGCCTCATCTTCGCGCCATCGTCGCCAGGGGCGGAGATGTTCACAATCCAGCCAATCTTCTTTTCGAGAATGAGGTCCCGAAGGTTGGGACGGCCCGCCGCCAGGCGGAAGACGCCATGGCAGGAGATGCCGTTGTCATAGAGCATCCTGCCAGTGCCAGCGGTGGCGTAGAACTCGAAATGGTGGTTGGCGTCCAGACGCCGGATGAACGGCAAAGCAAGCTGCTTGTCGGAATCCCGAATGGAGAGGAATACGCCCCCCTGATGGGGAATGCGGTTGCCAGCGGCGTCCTGGGACTTCAGATAGGCGTTGGCGGCATCCCAGTCCAACCCCATCACCTCGCCAGTGGATTTCATCTCAGGGGAGAGGGTGATATCGACTCCAGGGAACTTGGCGAAGGGGAAAACGGCCTCCTTGAAGGCGGAGTACGGCAGTTTCGGCGTGTGGGTGAAATGAAGCTCGTCCAGCGTCTGCCCCGTCATGCACAATGCGGCCAGTTTGGCCAGCGGGACGCCCGTCGCCTTGCTGGCGAAGGGGACGGTGCGCGAGGCACGGGGATTGACCTCGATTACATACAGCACACCATGCTGCACCGCGAACTGGATGTTCATCAGCCCGACGACATGCAGTTCCTTCGCCAGCCGTTCCGCCGCCACCTGGATTTCCTCCAGAACGCCCTGCGGCAAATCACGGGGCGGAATTGAGCAGGCCGAGTCCCCCGAATGGATGCCCGCCTGCTCGACGTGCTCCATGACTGCCCCGACCACGGTGCGCTGTCCGTCCGCCAGGCAATCCACATCCAGTTCCTGGGCGTCGTTGAGGAATTTGTCGATGAGGACGGGATGCCCGTCCGAAACTCGCGTTGCCTCCGCCATATAGGAACGAAGAGCCTGCTCCTGGCTGACGATGGCCATGGCGCGTCCTCCCAGCACGAAGGATGGGCGCACCAGAACAGGGTAGCCGAGTGTGGCCGCGATGCGGCAGGCGTCCTCCGCGTCCGCCGCCATTCCGCTGGGAGGCTGGCGGACTGCGGCGGCCAGGGCGATGCCCTTGAAGATTCCGCGGTCATCGGCCGCGTCAATGTCAGCAGGCGGGGTGCCAAGGATGCGGACTCCTGCGGCAGCCAAATCACTGGCCAGATTCAACGGGGTCTGTCCGCCAAGTTGGACTATCACGCCCTCGCACTGTTCGCGTTCATAGACATTGAGGACATCCTCCAGCGTCAGCGGCTCGAAATAGAGTCGGTCGGCGGTATCATAGTCCGTGGAGACGGTTTCGGGGTTGGAGTTGACCATGATGGTCTCGAAACCAGCCTCCTTCAGGGCAAAGACCGCGTGAACGCAGCAGCAGTCAAATTCGATGCCCTGGCCAATTCGGTTCGGGCCGCCTCCCAGAATCATGATTTTCTTCCTTCCCGTGGAGTCCCGCACAGGCTCGTCGTATTCCGCGTAGGTCGAATAGTAGTAGGGCGTCGTGGCGGCAAATTCCCCCGCGCAGGTATCGACCGTGCCGTATGCGGGAAGAATGTTGAAACTGCGCCGCAAGGCGCGGATTTCCATCTCGGTCCTGCCCAAGGCGAATGCCAACTGCCTGTCCGAGTATCCCAGATGCTTGGCGTGCCGCAGACACTCCGCCGTACCATCGACTCGCTCCTCGAATGCGGTCAGTTCCGCCAGTTTGCGCAGGTAGAAAAGGTCTATTCCAGTCAGTTCATTGATTTTCTCCAAGGACCACTTCCGCTTGAGGGCGGCGTGGAGGAAATACACGCGGTCGGCATTGGGACGCGACAGGCCTTCAGCCAGCGCATCGTCTGACACACCGTCAAAGGCGCCTTGCCTTTGCTCCAGTCCAAAGCCCGCGTGTCCAGTCTCCAGAGAGCGGATGGCCTTCTGGAAAGCCTGGCTGAAGTTGCGTCCTATGGACATCGCCTCGCCGACGGCCTTCATCTGCGTGCCCAGCGTGGGGTCCGCGGCGGGGAACTTCTCGAAGGTGAAGCGCGGCATTTTCACGACAACGTAATCCAGCACGGGTTCAAAGCAAGCGGGCGTGTCGCCCGTGATGTCGTTGCGCAATTCGTCCAGCGTGTATCCCACCGCCAGCAGGGCGGCGATTTTGGCGATGGGGAAGCCAGTGGCCTTGGAGGCCAGCGCGGAGGAGCGCGAGACACGCGGGTTCATCTCGATGATGAGCCGCTCGCCGTTGACGGGATTGACCGCCCACTGCACGTTGGAGCCGCCCGTCTGTATGCCAATGGCGCGCATCACCTTCAGTGAGTCCTCGCGCATCGCCTGATATTCGCGGTCGGTGAGGGTCATGGCGGGCGCCACCGTGATGGAGTCGCCTGTATGCACGCCCATCGGGTCCACGTTCTCGATGGAACAGACGATGACCGAGGTGCCGCGCTTGTCGCACATCACCTCCATCTCGTACTCCTTCCACCCCAGGAGCGATTCCTCGATGAGCACCTCGTGGTTGAGGCTGGCCTCCAGCCCCCGTTCCACAATGGTCAGGAACTCCTCCTCCGTGTGGGCAATGCCGCCCCCCGTGCCTCCCAAAGTGAAGCCAGGTCGCACAATCAGCGGCCATTTGCCAATGGCCTTCGCAATGACCCTCGCCTCCTTCATGCTGTGCGCGGCCTCGGAATTGGCGCTGCGAATGCCGATGGCGTCCATGGTCGCCTTGAAAAGATGACGGTCTTCGGCGCGCTGGATGGCCGCCGCATCAGCCCCGATCATCTCCACATGGTAGCGTTTGAGGATACCGCTCTGCCACGCCTCCATCGCCAGGTTGAGGGCGGTCTGCCCTCCCAAAGTCGGCAACAGGGCATCGGGACGTTCCCGACGGATGATCTCATGGAGATAGGCGGGAGTCATCGGCTCCAGGTAGGTGCGGTCGGCGAACTCGGTGTCCGTCATGATGGTGGCGGGATTGCTGTTGAGCAGCACCAACTCGTACCCCTCATGCTTCAGCGCCTTGCAGGCCTGCACACCGGAATAGTCAAATTCGCAGCCCTGGCCGATGACCACTGGGCCCGCCCCCAACAGAAGTATTTTGCGGATATCCGTGCGCTTTGGCATGTCATTTCTCCTGATGATGCAATGCCGCCTGTACCAGGGCGACAAACAGCGGATGTGGCGTAAACGGGCGGGACTTGAATTCGGGATGGAACTGGCAGCCGACGTAGAAAGGATGCTCGGGCAGTTCGACCATCTCCACCAATGTCCCGTCAGGGCTGGTTCCGCCGACCTTCAGCCCAGCCGTCGTCAATGGTTCAAGGTAGTCGTTGTTGAACTCGAAACGATGGCGATGGCGTTCGGAAATCTCATTCTGGCCGTACAGGGACGCGGCGCGGCTGCCCGCCGCCAGACGACAGGGATACGCCCCCAGACGCATGGTTCCGCCCTTGCTGGAGACCCCGCGCTGCTCGGGCATCAAGTCAATGACGGGATGGGCGGTCGCCGGATTGAACTCCGTCGAGTCGGCGTCATTCCAGCCCAGGACATTGCGGGCATACTCGATGACCATGCACTGCATGCCCAGGCAGATGCCCAGACAGGGAAGCCCGTGCTCCCGCGCATACCGTAGGGCCGTGACCTTGCCGCCAATGCCACGAGCGCCGAAACCGCCTGGCACGAGTATGCCATCGTAGCCAGACAGGCATGAGGCGTCGCTCTCCAAATCCTCTGACTCCAGCATGTCGCAATGCACCTTGGTGTGCAGGGCGATTCCCGCATGCGCGAAGGACTCGAAGATGCTCTTGTAGGCGTCCCGCAGCCCCGCGTACTTCCCCACCATGGCGATGCGGCACTCCTTTTCGGGATGAAGCACACGCGAAAGCAGCTCGCTCCAGTCATCCATCTTGCGCTCGGTCACGGGAAGCCGCAGAAGTTCCAGCACCTTGACATCCATCTGGCGGTCCGCCAACTCCTGGGGCACCTCGTAGATGGAGTGCTGGACATCCTGTTCCTCGATGACCAGTTCGTCGGGGACATTGCAGAACAGCGAGAGTTTGCGCCGCTGCTCATCCGCAATGGGATTCTCGGTGCGGCAGACCAGCATGTCGGGAAAAATGCCGATGTGGTGAAGAATGCTGACCGACTGCTGGCTCGGCTTGGTCTTCATCTCGCCAACGGATTTGATGTAGGGGACCAGCGTCAGGTGAATGACCATGGCGTTGCCGCCCCCCGCCTCGTTCTTGAACTGGCGCACCGCCTCCAGAAAAGGCAAGGACTCGATGTCTCCCGCCGTCCCGCCTATCTCCGAAATGACGATGTCGATTCCCGGTTTGGCGGCGCTGCGGATGGCCGCCTTGATTTCATCCGTGATATGGGGAATCATCTGGACAGTCGCGCCCAGGTATCCGCCCTCGCGCTCGCGGGCAATGACACTGCTGTAGATTTTCCCGCTGGTGTAGTTGCTGTGGCGGTCGCAGGAGACTCCGGCAAAGCGCTCGTAATGCCCCAGGTCAAGGTCGGTCTCCGTGCCGTCATCCGTCACATAGACCTCGCCATGCTGATAGGGGGACATGGTGCCCGGATCGACGTTCAGATAGGGGTCGAACTTCTGCATGGCAACGGTATAGCCATGCGACTTGAGCAGATAGGCCAGGCTGGCGGCGGTGAGTCCCTTGCCCAGCCCTGAGACAACCCCGCCCGTGATGAAAATGTGCTTGGTCATATTTGGTGATTCGATTGGTGTTTCAGCATGAGTTCATGAAACCGACCGAAAAGGTAGCGCGAGTCAAAGGGACCTGGCGCAGCCTCTGGATGATACTGCACCGAAAACGCTGGCAGATGGCGGTGGCGCAATCCCTCGATGCTGCCATCGTTCAAATTGAGATGCGTGACCTCCAGTTCTGCGGGCAACCCCTCTGGCTTCACGGCAAAATTGTGGTTTTGCGAGGTGATTTCCACACTTCCGTTCAGGAGATTCTTGACAGGATGGTTGCAGCCGTGATGCCCGAAGCGCAGGCGCCCGGTCTTCGCTCCGCAGGCCAATCCCAGAATCTGATGTCCCAGGCAAATGCCCATGACAGGGACCCGCCCCAGCAACTCGCGGACACACTCAATCACTCCCTTCACCCCTTCGGGGTCGCCTGGGCCATTGGAGAGCAGCACGCCATCAGGTCGCCGAGCCAGAATATCCTGAGCGGAGACACGGCAGGGCATGACCTCAACTCGACAGCCCCGCTCCGCCAATTGCCGCAGAATATTGTATTTCACGCCGCAGTCAATGACCACCACCCGCAACTCCCCCTGCTCTGACCAGACAAACGGTTCGCCGGCGGTGACCTGCGTTGCACAGTCCCCTCCATCCAGTCCGCACCAGGCATTTGCCCTGGTGACAGCCTCCTCGACAGGCAATGCCGTGCCATCCGCATGGAGCCAGGCACTCTGGGTGCCTGTTTCCCGCAGGTGAAGCACCAGCCGCCGTGTGTCCACGCCGGTCAGAATCGGCTTGCCGGCAGCCGACAGCAACGCATCCAGACTCCGACGGCTGCGCCAGGAGGACGGCGGGTTCAGGTTTTGCACAATGAGTCCGTTCAGAAAGACCCCGCGGGACTCCATATCCTCGTCATTGCAGCCGTAATTGCCGACCTCCGCTGTCGATAGCGAGACAATCTGTCCGAAATAGGATGGGTCGGAGACGATTTCCTGATACCCCGTCATGCCCGTGTTGAAGACCGCCTCGCCCGGCAGGTCGCATTTGGCTCCGCAGGAGACGCCGTGAAACACCGTCCCATCGGCAAGCGCCAGATAGGCGGGTGCGCTGTCCGAATTCGATGAACAGGAGTGCCGTCTTGTCATTTTCGCTCCTTCAATATGCTCGACCATTGATGTGATTGGCGTAATTGACCAATGCCTGGTTGACGACCCGATTGCCGCCAGGCGTGGGATAGTCGCCCGTGAAATACCAGTCCCCCGTGTGATTGGGAATGCAGCGCCGCAAATCACGGCAGGGAAGAAAGACAACCTTCAGTTCGGCGTGAAGCGACTCGGGGAGAAGCCGACTGGCAATGGCCTCCGTCAGTTCATCCTCACTGAACATCCCGTAGAGTTGCGCGGAGCGGTTCACCATCTCCTGGTCAGGCTTGCCCAAGTCCTCTTCCGCCAGACGGACTGCCTCGTCAAACCGCCTCTCCAGACTCCGTGCACGAATCAAATCCATGCAGGCCTGGAAGGCGACCAGTTCGCCAAAGGACCCCATGTCGATGCCGTAGCAGTCGGGATAGCGCACCTGAGGCGCGGCGGATACGATGACAATCCGCTTCGGCTCCAGACGGTCAAGAATGGGCAGAATCGCCCGACGCATGGTGTTGCCACGAACAATGGAATCGTCAATGACCACCAGATTGTCCTCCCCAGGCCGAACCAGCCCGTAGGTCACGTCATAGACATGCGGAAACAGTTCCTCACGATGGCTGGCGTCACTGATGAAGGTGCGGAATTTGGCGTCCTTTACGGCGACCATGCCAAAGCGGAGCCGATGCCCGTCCCGCTGCTCATCCAAAGCATCCAGCATCCCATGGAAACTGACTTGTGCGGTGTTGGGGATGTAGGAGAAGACCGTGTGGTCGTAGTCATGGTCAATGGCGGTAAGCACCTGGGGGACGACCGTGCGCCCCAAAGCGCGCCGCTCCTGCTGGATTTCCGCATCATTGCCCCGCGAAAAGTAGATGCGCTCGAAGACACAGTGGCGGATGGGACGCTCCAGGAGGCAACGGGCAACCGATATCCCCCCCTGCGCGGGAATGCGGAGAAGATGGCCCGCGGGCAGTTCGCGGACATCCCCGCTGCGCAGATTGAAGGCCGTCTGGATGGCCACACGCTCGGAGGCGACCACGGCCACCTCGTCATCCAGATAATAGTACGCAGGGCGTATCCCCGCCGAATCGCGGAAGGCGAAGGCGTTGCCGTCGCCCAGGATTCCGGCGATGACGAAGCCGCCGTCCCAATCGGCGGCGGCCTTCCTCACGGTCTGGGACAAATCACCGTCTGCCTCCTCCAGGCAGTGGGCAAGCATATCCAGCAGCACCTCGCAGTCCTGGTGTCCCTTGGGATGGTAGCCCAGGTCGGTGAGGCGACGGAAAACGGTCGCCGTGTTGGTCAGGTTGAAGTTGCCCGCCGCCAGCAGGGTGCGGTTGCAGCGTGGACTGTCGCAGACCATCGGGTGGCATGCCTCCAGCGTGCGGTTGCCGTAGGTGCCATAGCGCAGATGCCCCAGATAGACCTCCCCGCAGAAGGGACGCTCCAGGGAGGCGAGTTCCGGCGAATTGGGCACGGTTGCCAGTTTCGCCGAGATTCGCTCCAGCAAATCCGCCAGCGGCATGGAGTCACAGCTCTTCTCCAGATGGTAGAAGGGCCTGCCCGGCGGCACGTCCAGCCCGACGCAGGCGATGCCAGCGCCGTCCTGCCCGCGGTTGTGCTGTTTCTCCATCAGCAGCGCCAATTTGGAGAAGCCGTAGGCGGACGTGCCGTATTTTCTGGCGTAGTATCCGAGTGGACGGCGCAGGCGCAGCAGCGCGATTCCACATTCATGCTTGAGCGAATCCGACATGCGCTTGGACCGTATCAGTAGATGAAGAGCATCTCGCGGTACTTGGGCAGAGGCCAGACGCTGTCGTCGATGATTCCCTCCAAGGCGTCCACATTGCGGCGCAGTTCGGCCATTGCCGCAGTGACTCCCTCATGCGCGGAAAGCGCCTGCTGCAGAGCCACAATGGAGTTGTTCATCGCCGCCAGAGCCATCTCCAACTCCAGGCAAACCGACGACACGGCGGAGCACTCACGCCCCTTGTCCATCGCCAGATACTCCTTGATGACCACAGGGCGGATGATGCTCTTGGCAATCTCCAGGGCGACCCGCCCCTCGATTTCCAGACGCCGCTCGTAATCCTCACGGAACACCTCGTGGCGGGATTCCAGTTCGGTCTTCGTCAGGACGGCGTAGCGTTCAAAGAGTTTCTGGTTCTCCGCATCCAGCAGGGGCTTGATGGCCTCGGGAGTGGTGGTGAGGTTGGGCAGTCCGCGGCGTGTCGCCTCGGCAATCCAATCCTGCGTGTAGCCGTCCCCGTTGAAGATGACCCGCTGGTGTGCGCTGATTTCGCGCTTGAGCAGCGCCTGGAGTTCCTCGTTGAAGCTCTTTTCCTCGAATTTCTCAATCTGGTCGCTGAGGGCGTCCATCGCCTCGGCGACAATGGTGTTGAGGATCATGTTGGCCTCGGCGCAGGACTGCGAGGAGCCTGGGGCGCGGAATTCGAATTTGTTGCCGGTGAAGGCAAAGGGCGAAGTGCGGTTGCGGTCTGTGGCGTCCCTGTTCAGAGGCGGAAGCGTGTCAATGCCAATGCGCAGAGAGGAGGCGCCGCGGCTCTTGGAGGATTTGCCCTTCACCAACTGGTCAATGACACCCTGCAGCTGCTCGCCGACGAACATGGAGATGATGGCTGGAGGGGCCTCGTTCGCCCCCAGGCGGTGGTCGTTGCCGATGCCGGAGGTTGCCGTCCGAAGCAGGTCGCTGTGCAGGTCCAGGGCATGGATGACGGCGGTCAGCACCGTCAGGAAAACGGCATTTTCAGCGGGGTCGCTGCCTGGGTCAAGCAGATTGCGCTTGCCGTAGGCGATGCCCCAGTTGTTGTGCTTGCCGGAGCCGTTGACCCCCGCGAAGGGCTTTTCGTGCAGCAGGCAGACCAGGCCATGCTTTTCCGCCGTCTGGCGCAGCACCTCCATCACCAGCATGTTGTGGTCAACCGCCAGGTTCAGCTCCTCGAAAATCGGGGCGAGTTCGAACTGCGCGGGCGCGACCTCGTTGTGGCGGGTCTTGGCGGGAATGCCCAGCCGCCAAAGCTCCTTCTCCACCTCCGTCATGAAGGCCAGGATGCGGGCGGGGATGCTCCCGAAGTAGTGGTCCTCCAACTGCTGATGACGCGCCGGCGGCGCACCATACAGCGTGCGCCCCGTCTGCAACAGGTCTGGCCGTTGCAGGTAGAATTTCTTGTCAATCAGGAAATACTCCTGCTCGGGACCAAGCGTGACCTTCACCGCCTCCTCCGGCTGGTCAAAGCATTTCATCAGACGGACGACCGACTTCTTCAGCGCCTGGGTGGATCGCAGAAGCGGGGTCTTCTTGTCCAGCACCTCTCCCGTGTAGGAGTAGAAGACGGTGGGGATGCACAGGGTCCCGCCGTTGTCATGCCGTTTGATGAAGGCGGGACTGGTCGGGTCCCACGCCGTGTAGCCGCGCGCCTCGAAGGTGCTGCGAAGCCCGCCGGAGGGGAAACTGGAGGCGTCCGGCTCGCCCACCGTCAGCGTCTTGCCGGAAAACTCGAATATCGCCTTGCCGCCCGAAAACTCCAGGAACGCATCATGCTTCTCCGCCGTGCCCCCCGTCAGCGGCTGGAACCAGTGCGTGTAGTGGGTCACTCCGCGCGAGACCGCCCAC
>JAFRLP010000207.1 GCA_017431185.1 Victivallales bacterium
GCAGAAGAAATACGGCGAGAGACCGCACACCAGGTTGTAGGTGAGGAAATGGCGGATGGCCAGGTCGTTTTCAGGCTCGTCGTATGACCATGCCTTCCAGCGGTCAGGCTGGTAGAGCTGCACCGCCTTGCGGAACTCGCCGATTAGCGCCACGGTGGCTTCATTGGTGCGGGTTCCGTAGCCGATGCGCATCAGTTCGGGGGTGAACAGCCCGTAGTAGTTGACACTGTTGCCCTTGAGCAGGCGGGTTTCGTAGATTTCGCCAGACACAATGACGTCGAAATAGGTGTCCGCAGGGGTGCGGGTGGAGTAGAGATGCCCGATAATGAAGGTGTCGGGATTCTTTTGCCTGACCATGTGCCAGACACGGCGATAGAATTCGCGCAGTCCCAGCAGGTCGTTGTCATGATGCTCGTAGCCGAATTCGTCATGCCACACGCAGCCGTGCAGGGCATTGCCGCAACTTCTGGGCCAGGAGAGGTCAAAGTAGAGGTCGCGGACATCAATGTACGGATTGTCCAGGTAGTAGGCCATGGAGTCCAACTGGTAGTCGAGGTAGTTTCGGCAGTTGAGGCAGCCATACGTCCATCCCTTGGGTTTCCGCTTGGAGTCGTTGGTGGCTCCTGCATAGTTGCCCAGTTGGGGAGGCGAGTTGTGCCACAGGCTGCCCCAGTAGTTCCAGTCCTCCGAATACGAGCCGGCTCCTTTGGGCGCAAAATAGTACTGGAAGGTCACATCCTTGGCGGTGTGCGGCTTGATGATCATGCCGTAGTGGTACTTCCATTTCTCGTAGTCATCCAGATGACCAGGACGGGTGGTGTTGAAATATCTGGGCACATTGAAGACCATCATGTTGTTGATGCGGTCACGGATGCGCCAGGGACGCGGATTGAGAGGCTTGGTCGGAGTCGGCTGAAGGTAGAAACTGATGGCGCGGGCACGGCGGTCAGGTATCGGCGAATCCACCAGACGGACGGTCAAAGTCACCTGGCGGTCATTGACGGCCACGGTCATTGCCCTGCGCTTGTCCTTGACGTAGCGTCCGCGATGCGTATGCGTTCCGCCTGACAGGCCGACCTCGTTGCCTCCGCACCAGAAGAACGGCTTCTCGAATGGATCGACGTCAAATTGGTATCCGCCTCTCTTGACCAGTGAGTTGCGCTCATAGCAGGAACTGTTGTCGTCAAAGGCATCGACATATTGGCGGTCCAGCGGTATTACGAGTTCCAATGAGTTGGGCTTGGGCTGTCCGTCAGGCAGATGCAGCGTGAACCAGACCACGCCGTCATATTCCGCCACTGCATCAATGGTCACGCCCTGGTCAGGTGCGCTGGAGGTGAGACGGTATTTCACCGCATCTTTCTTCGCCTCCAGCAGACTCGCCTGGAATGGCAGCGGCACGCCGTTGAAGCGCAATGCCACCGTGCCTTTGAGCAGTTCACGCCCCTGTGAGACAATGGAGGCGAGCACACCTTCCCCGCCGAAGCGGATGGCACGCCCCCAGCAGGAGAATGTTCCGTGGTCATCCTTCACGGGAGTCCACGGCGGGGGCAGTTCATCCGAAATCCCCACTTTCGTGCCTACCCAGGAGCCGTCTCCTTCTGGTATGGAATAGACATCTTCCAGTTCGTAGAGGAATGTTCCCTGCGGGTCATGGATTTTCTGGAGCACACGATACCTGCCCGGCGGCAGTGCGGCAATGGAGAAGGGGACATTGACGACAGGCGTACTGTCGTCAATGTCGGCGGAGGCCGTGTGCGTCACCCGTCCGTCTTGACGATTCAGGAATTGGACGACGACTTTGCATTTTCCCGCATCCAAACGCTGGTTCTTGAACACCAGAACCAGTTGCTTCTTGGGAATGTCCGTGTAGATGTAACTCATGACGACGGGCTGTTCCGTCCCGCAGGGAATGGTGTTGCGGTAGATGACCGCCCCTGCGGATGTGGTGACCGTCAGATGCAGGGTTGGCTTGTCCGGCAGACGCTCCGCGATGATTTTCAGCGGAATCTCCTTGCCAGGGGACAGCGCGATGGTTTTCTCGCTGTCAAACGCGAAGATGGGGGCTGGCGCCTGGACACGCACCTTCAGTTCCTGCGCCTGCCGGGAGGCAGCCGTCATCTGGAGATTGAGTTTGCCCTCGCCCGGCTTGCCGAGCGAGGTGACATGCAGGGCGCAGGCCGACGGGTCGCAGGTGACAGGAATCAGGTGCTCCGCCTCCGCATAGAGCGTCATCACTGGAGCAAGCGAGGCCGCGCCGTTGCTGGCGGGGGTGTTGCGGCAGACGTTGAGCCAGAACTTGCGTCCTTCAGGAGGTTGCGCAATTCCCAAGGCGCGCCAGGGAATCGCGCATTCAAAATGCCACAGTCCATCCTGAAGCGTGGAGGTGGAGACGGCGCCTTCCGCGCTCCAGCCTGTCTCGTCGTTTCGGGCGTCATAACGCACGCCGTTGAAATTGAAAATCATCTGGAGAATGGCTGGGGCCTGGTTGTCCGCATTGATGAGCACCTCTATCGAATCGTCCTGCCACACGGGGCCGTCATGTTCCTTGGCGATGGTGCGGAGGTCTTTGCCTGGCGTGACCGCAGCGACATAGAGGTTGTCCTGGTCGTAGGCCAGGCACACCCGTCCCGGGTCGGCGGAGAGTGAGTGGGTGCGCACATCACGGATGCCCACCGTGGAGAATGGGTACTCGCCCTCCTGGATATGTCCATCCGTCTTGGGTGTGCGCCGTCCAATGGTGAACTTGACCGGCTCGGCGGCTGCCTGGATCTTGTCGGCCAACCGACGGTACTCGCTCACCAATTCGTCTTCCGGCAATTTGGAGTCAAACACGCGGAGTTCGTCAATCAAGGTTCGCCCAGGGTCGCTCTGTCCGAAATGCTCTCCAACCGCCAAGGTGGTGAAGTCAAGTTTGATGGTTTTCCTGAGTTCGGACATCGCCTTGCTCACGCCATCCAAGTGTAGTTGGACGGCCCGATCATTCCAGGACACCACCACATGATGCCATTCGCCAGGGCGCCAGGAGGGCACGCGGGTGAAAATGGTCGTGGAGTCGGCAGGCTTGTCCAACTGCCCCAGGAAAACCGCCAGCCTGGACTCATAGGGTATGCGGTAAATCAGCAGACGTTGCTGGCCATTCGCGGCGCTGACGAAGACATGCTGGTTCAGGTCATCCCCCAGCCAGTTCTCTGGTTTCAGCCAGAAACTCACGGTGCCCGCTGACCCGCGCATTTCTGGCGTGGGATGATAATAGACCGTGTGGATTCGCCCCGCCGCATCTTTGCCTGCGGCAAAGGCCGCGCCTGAGATGCCAGGCAGAAGCAGTGTTTCTGCACGCACGGAGCCAGAGTGCTTGCCCAACTGCCCCTGCATTCCCACGGCCTCCTGGTTGCTGTCCGCCGTGGCGAGGGCGGTGGTTCCCGTGCCTCCAAAATCCGCCTGAATGGTGTGATCAAAGGAGATGTAGTAGCCTGGCTCCGCAGCCGTCAGGCGGACGCCAAATGCCGAAATGATCAACAGGACAGCAAGCGTGGTGGATAGGGTGTTCTTGGATGTCATCGTCATCTATGCCTTCCTCAATTCAGTTTCCATTGGAACATGGTGCGGTTCTTCATGGCCTCGGGGCGCATGGCCTCCACATGGGCGTCGACAAAAGCCTGGTTGAAGGTGCCGCCGTGAACCCGATAATAGGCGCGCGGAAACCAGTAGTTGCTGGAATTGGGGTCGCCTTCCCCTACATAGCAGGTGGAGTGCTCGCCGCAGATGGCGTCAGTGTAGGGATTGTCCAGGATATGCTCCGCGACAAGGTAGAGAAGTGATGGATTCTTGAGCTGCGGAAGAGTGGCCGGTTCTTTGTAGTCATAGCCATTGCCGATGATGATGCTGTTGGCACCCAGCGTTCCGCCCAATGCGTAGGTCTGCTTGTTGGTGAACGAGAAATTGTCATAGTTGAACTTGCCCTGGTAATCGGCTCCAGGTATTTTGTTGTAGCGCAGGAACATGGACGGGCAGCGAACCAGCACGGCCTTGCTGTCCAGCGCCAGCAGACCCTCGTTGTAGAGCCGCGCCATCCAGACCTCGGAGGTGCATTTGGAGCCGGCCGGCGGTACTCCGCCGCCAGATGCATACGGGAAGGCACCGCTGGAGTCGTCCAGGTACATGGCCATGGACAGGGCAATCTGCCTGGTGTTGCTCATGCAACTGATTCCCCGTGCCTTCTCACGCGCCTTGCTCAACGCCGGCAAAAGCATCGCGGCAAGCACGGCGATTATGGCTATGACGACAAGCAATTCGACAAGGGTGAAAGTTCTTCTCATGGCTGGCTCCGTGGATGTTTTTGGGTTGATGCGTCGTGGGAAAGGCACCTTGGAGGCTGCTGTTCTTGCTGCCGTTGGCGGTTATGCACCCAGATGGGGGAGCACCAGCACCATCTGCCATCTTTGGTGATGACCCGCAGGTAGTAGCAGTCCACAGGTTGCTCAGGATGGTAATCGAAGAAGAGCGCCTGGGGCTTGGTGAGTATGACCCAATCGCGGCAGTTCTTGACCACGTAGATGCGTGACACCTCCGCATCCCCCGAGAAATCGTAGTAGATGGCACGGTCTTCGCCTGCGTCCAGCGTGATTTCCTCGCCGATGCAATGGCCGTTGATGCGAAAATCCAGTTTCATGCGTCCCCCCGTGAAGGCAAAGGTGCGGCGCGCCTTCAGCGCATCGAAGATGGCCTCGCGGGTATTTTCCCTGGCCCAGACTCCCGTCAGCGCGACGAAATGGCCTTCGGCGTTGAGAAGCCGTCCGCCGGAGCCGTCATGGGAGTCAGACCCCGCGATGATTCCCATGCGCGCTCCGCGCTTTAGGGCATCCTGCCAGGTGCCGCCCTCGCAGCAGGAGTCGAAGAACAGCGGGTGATTGAAGTATTCCGAACAGTCCCCTTCGCCTGAGGCAATCTCCATCATCGGGGTCATCAGTTCCAGCGGAATGGAGTTGAAGTCGCATCCTGCGGAGAGGAACTGCGTGTCGTGCGGGGCGAGCAGAAGGTCATCCCTGGCGAGGGCGGCGCGAAGTTCCTCGGCGGTGATTTCGCCGTTCCTAACGCCGCGAACCATTTCCCCGTGGTCATGGCGATAGTAGATGACCATGTTGTTGTACCAGGGATAGGAGTCGCGCTCATAGGCCAGAAGCGTGGTGAAGTGTCCTGGCTCGTAATGGTCTTGGACAGCCTTTTGGATGCGCTCCCATTTCCCTTCGTCCCAGAGTTCGGCGGAGGCGACCCCGCCGTGGTCGTGGTCGGTGAGCGCGGCAAAGTCCAGGCCAGGCAAGGAACGGAGACGTTCGAAGTACAGTTCGGGGGAGAGGGAACGCAGGCCGTCGGACATGGAGCAGTGACCGTGCATTTCCCCGATGTAGGCATGGTACTCCGTGGGCGGTGGCCAGAATTTCCGTTCTGTGGCCTGTACTTTTGCCCAGAGTTCTTCCATTCCCAGGGCATTGCGCCCGGAATACACCAAATCGGTGAATTCCCGGCATCGTCCTGGCATGTCTATGCGTTTCGCCAAATGACGTTCAGGATGCTGCACGTTGAAAATCTCCTTTGTTCGGAAAGGATGTGGCACTTGATGCGATTACTTGTGTAATTATACAAAAAAGAATCCGTTTACGCAATAGGATTTAGTCTGAAAGAAATATGATTCTGTCCAAGAGGATAAAAGGACTCAAAGGACGCAAAGGGACGAAAGATGCCAGATGCGTCACACGCGGCAGAAAACAATTGCATTGGCAATCCCCCCTGCCTCCCGACTTGCCCGCGAGACCTTGGCCTCGCGGATTGAGGTGGACAGTCTTCACTCCAGAAGATTTCGGAGGGAGATGATGGCGCCAAAGTAACCATCTGCGGCCACAACGGGCGACAGATGGCCATCGTAAACAAGCGCTGTGCGAATCGACACGCCATTAGGACGTTCTATTGCCCTGATTTTCTTGTCCACCTCGTCAATGACCTCTCGCCCAATCTCCCTTCGCCTTTTGATTTCGACCACGCATAGCGAGCGTCTGGTTTGGATAAGAAGGTCAATCTGGCATCCTTTTCGTCCGCGCGGGGCGTTGGATGCGTTGCGCCGATAGGGAGCGGCGGATGTGATTATCACACCATTTAGGTTAAGCGCGGGAAGCAACTCTTGGTAGTTGTTAATCACCAGGTTCTCGAAGGCGAGTCCCATGACCGTGTCAAAGCCCTCCAGCGCCTCTAGCGTCGCCAAATCGAATGTTCCCGCGTCAATGATGTCCTTCACGGGTTCAATGTATTTTAGATAGAAGCGCGAATAGTTGTCCTTCAGACGATAACGTATTTCCCGAGCCATTTTTCCTGTCTCTGGATTCTGGCAATGATCCTGGGAGACTAGCCCCGCCTCGACCAGCCTTGCCAGAACGGATGAGACACGACCGCCTTTGCCCATATTCAGTTTCTGGACAATTTCCACTCCTGTGCTGGAACTTTCGGAGAGAATCCTCAGGACATTTCCTGAAATCGTCTTCTCCGATGTAATCACATCCCTGAACATTTCATCAAAGTCCATCCTCAAGACGCTGTTCGGGCGAAAGCAGAGCCGACGTATGTTCTCCTCGGCGGAGAGACTGGGAGCCACTTCCTCAAGATAACGTGGAATGCCGCCAGTCACCGAAAGCACATCGATGATTTCGCGCGAATCAATGCGCGAAGCGGACTTGCCCCAGAATTTGGCGCAGTCCTTGAGAGGCAACTCCTTTATGACCATATCCAAGGAACGACGCCCCATGAAGGCGCTATTGTCTATGATATTGTCCCTAAGCCAACTCGATACGCTTCCGCAAAGGACAAGAATCAACCTCTCATGCTTCTTGAAGAGATTGTCCCAGGCAATCTTCAGGTCATCGGCAAAGCATTTGTCATAATGAGCCAGCCACGAGATTTCATCCAATAGCACAACAGTGTTCTCCGCGTCATGGATGATTGAGTTCAAACGATAAAAGGCATCCATCCAACAGGAGGGCGGAGTGTTCGTGGTTCCTGCCTGTCCAGCCAACTGTTGCGCAAACGTCATCAATTGGTCGCCGTTTGACAACCCCTGCTGCGGACGACGCCCTTCGATTTTGAGGAATCGGCATTCAGAACGCCTGGCAAAAACTTCGATTAGCGTGCTCTTGCCAATGCGGCGGCGGCCTCTGCACGTCACAAGCGACGCGGTTCGTTTGCTCAAAAGGGTTTTCAGTTGTTCCAGTTGCTCTTCTCGACCAAAAAACATCTCATATGCTCCAGAAACGTTTTCTTAAGTGAATCCCATCCCCTTTTCTGCCTTCTGCAAAAAAAAGGACTGAAAAACACTGCTAAAATATGTCCCCTATTTTGCGTTTTGCAAATTAGGGGACAGAAAAAACATTCTGAAAAAATGTCCCCTGTTCTGTATTTGCAAATTAGGGGAAAAAAGGTTCTGTTCCAGAAAAGTGGTGAAACCCCTTGTAATTCGTTTTGCCAGGAATATATTTTGAAAAGCACAAAAGGAGGTCAAACTTGAAGAACCCCCGTCCATTTTCGGCACAAAGGCTTTTTTTCCGCTGTTGGCGTTTGCCTGCCGTGGTGACTGTTGCAATGATTCTGACGGCGGGCATCTCCTTGGCGCACGATGGTCCCAAGCCTTTGAAGGGAACCAGTCCCTGCGGCGAGGAATCCTTCGAGGCGTTTGTCAAGACGACGGACAATTCCGCTCCGCCACCGTCCATGGTGCAGGCGAAGGAGAGAAACCAATACACCTGTTACACCCCAGTGTATAACAGGCCAGCCAAAGCGGTGCGCGAGGCGGGACCTCCACGCCGAATCATCGGGTACAGGCCCAGCGTCAGCATCATGGGGGGGGGGTCGTTCGACAGAGGATACACGGCGGAGAATGCGCGTCCAGGGCAGACGGGCATCGTGCTGATAGGAGGGGTTTGGAGCGGGGAGGGGCCAAACGCCTTGAGCGCGTTCCTGCCCAAAAGGCTGCCACGTGACCGCTATGCTGTCTTCCGCTACGAGGACATTGACAAAGCCCGCCAATACATCAACGACCTGTATGGCCGAGGCGCCAAAGTTCTGCTGATTGGACATTCACGCGGCGGGGATGTGGCCGACCAACTGGGGGCCGGGCAAGTTGCGCTCGGGAGGGAGATTGATGTGCATCTGTTCGACCCGGTGAGCGTCTCGGTTTTTCATCGCAACAAGGAGGTGCGGACACCTGGAGCCAAAGTCTATCTGCCAGACGATTCCACCGCCAGCGTGGCGGATAAACTGGCCCCGACCATCGGCGGCAGGTTCAAGAGACCGAAAAACTTCACCTTGTGGAAGGGAAACCACAATGGCGACTTCCGCAAACTGTTCGAGGAGGCCATCTTCGGAAAGCGGCAAGGCGAAGGGCACTGACGCTCAGGTGTTCATGCGGTTCATCTGCTTGCGCAAGGCGCCAGGGGTTTTGCCCGTCTTATGGCGGATGACGCGGATCAGGTAGTTCATGGAGGAGAATCCGCAACGCTGCGGCAGGCTTGACACCTTGCATTCCTCGGTCATCAGCAGACGAAGCGCCTCCTGGCAGCGTCGGTCAGAGAGGTATTCCGAGAAATGCATTCCGTACTCCTTTTGGAAGCATCGGGCCACGGTGATGCGGTGACGCCCCAGCTTCTGCGCCAGGATGTTCAGGTTGAAATTGGGATCCTGGTAGTTCTTCTCCTGGCATTGTCTGGCTCTGCTGGCAAGGGAGCCAGGCGTGTCCTGGGAGGCGGCATTTTGTCTGGCAACGCAGAGAAGAATCTGGAAGGCGCTGTTCAGCAGTTCCAGTTGACGGTTGGGCAGGGTAATCTGTTCGGCAATCTCGTGGAACAGGCTTTCGGGACATTGCCCCGCATCCATGAGGCCAGGCTTGATGCCAAGCCCCGAGAACAGCGCTCCCGTGTCGGGACCGTCAATGCTCAGCCAGCGGTAGTGGAACCCCTGCGGCGAAGGGATGTAGTTGTGCAGAGAGCCTGGCGGATAATACCAGACCTGCCCTGGACCAAGAGTGTGCGTCTTCCCCAGTTGGTCCCGAAAAATGCCTTCGCCTTGCAGGCACCAGAAGATTTCCCCGAACTGGGCGTGTTTGATTCGCGAACGCTTTGGGGGAAAATGGCAGAAATGACCTATGGAACGCACAAAGTAGCCCAGCGGTCCCTTGTACAGGGAAAAGCAGCAGTCGTTGATGTCGGCGGGAAGGACTCCCTGGGCAGTTTCGTTCATGGCCGTGTGCTACAAGATTGTTGGTAAATGCTACAAAAATGACATTGACATCAAGAAATATAGAAACTATAATAAAACTTGCAAGTTACAATTGTTCATATTTACTACGAAGATGGAAAAAACATCGCCACTGTGCGCCAATACCATCCGCAAGGTCATCCATTGCCAGGGGACGCCCAGGCAGTGCGGACGACAGTACGGAGAAACCGCCCGCGAGGAAATCCGCCTGGAACGGGACACCTTTCGGGAGGGACTGCCCAATGGTGACTGGGATGCCTGGTGCGGCTCTTGCCGGAAGATGCTGCGTGCCAGCGCCCCTGATGTCCTGGAGGAGATGGAGGGGCTGGCCGAAGGCGCGGACATTCCTCTGGAGCACGTTCTGCTGTTGAACCAGTGGCCCGACTTGAAGGATGTCACTGACCGCTGCACGCCTGTGTTTCTGCGTGACAGTGACCGTGGGCCGCTGGTGGCCAAAAACAATGACGGGGCGGAGAACGAGCGTCACCGCTGCCCGTTCATCCTGCGGCGGGTCTCTCCGTCCCAGGGAGTTCCGTTTTTGCAGGTGACGTATGCGGGCTGGCTGTCGGGACTGGATATGCTGAACGCCGAGGGTTTGGCCAACACGCACGGGTCGGTCGGGTCGCGCTTTCCACGCCCGCAAGGCGCTTTGGACATTCGGTTGCGGATGTACCAGATGATGCGCCGTTGCCGAAATGTTCAGGAGGCGCTGGAGTTTTTGATGGCTGTTCCCCTGACTGGCAAGGGCTTCTCCATTGCGATTGGGGATGCCAGCGGTGACAATGCCCTGATTGACGCTGCCGTGCCCAGGATTCAGGTCTGTGCGCGGAGGGTTCCGCAAGGCTGGTCAACCAACCTCTACCAATCGGAGGAATGCCGTGACTGGGACTGGCGCACTGCCGAGGCTCGCGCGCTCAATGCGAAACGCGGGGAGTTTCTGGCGAAACGCATGCGTGAGGCACCACCGCAGACCTTGGCGGAACTACAGGAATTGCTCCGCAGCCATGAGCCATACGCGCCCTGCCGTCATGGCACGGGCGAAAGTTCCAGCACGTTCTGGAGCATGATTGCCTTGCCCGCCGAACGAAAATTGCTTTTGTGCGGCGGCGCACCCTGCTGCACGGCGTACCAGGAACACGTTCTGTGGCGGGAGTGCCCTTGATGATTTTGGGTCAGATGGATTCAAAGGAGATTTCAGACATGAAAAGAGAACATTTCACGCTCATCGAACTGCTCGTCGTCATAGCCATAATTTCCGTCCTGGCCGCGATGCTGCTGCCAACCCTGTCCAAGGCCAGGGAAAAGGCACGGACCATCAGTTGCTGCGGAAATCTGCGGCAATTCGGATATGCCATACACAACTACTGTGATGACAACGAGGATTTCTTCATGCCCAGTTCCACCAATCAGAACACCTGGACATGGGGATACGGACTCAAGTCGGATAACTATCTGCCGGGCAGTGACGGACTTTGGAAATGCCCGACCGCCAAGGGAATTGTCCGCGGGGAGAATTTCAGGAAGAACCTGGCCGCCTCCGCTGGCAACTATCCCGCGAACTACTCCTACATCGCATACGGCTATAACAATGTGACGGTGGGACAGATCGCCAGCACCTCCGTGAAGGATACCCATGGGGTACACTATGCGACCAGCGAGGCCGCCGCCAGCCGTCCCGCCAAGCGCGCCTCCATGAGGATGACCTCCACTTGCCTGTTGCTCACCGAAACCTACAATGCGACAACAGGGGAAGGCTACTACCTGTGCGGCAACGGCAGTTCCGTCAAGCATGACCTCCACAGCGGCGGGGCCAACATCCTTTGGGCGGATTCGCATGTCCAGGGGATGAAGAACACCAGGATTTTCCTGAAATACGACTTTGCGCCAAACGGCTACGAAAACCATTACTACCAGTGGAGGTGATGTGGAATGAGATTTCCGCGCTCCTCGTGCCTTGGCTTTCTGCTCACCTGCTGCGTCACCCTATGGGCAATGCCGCCCTGCGAGGTGGCGGAACGTGGCCGAAATCTGCTGCCTAACGCTTGTTTCACGGAACTGGTTCCAGCCGCCGCATTTTCTTTGGAGAACATTTCCGTGCAGAGCGCAATGCCCGCTGGCTGGAACATCGACATCGCCCCCGATGCCAGCAGGAAAGACGGCAGTGTTTCCGTAAAGCAGAATGAGTGGGGGAATGAACTGAACTTGGATTTTCCCCACAACACTGCCAACGCCGTGAAAATCCTTTCCCCTGCCATTCCCGCCAAGTCCACCGTCAATGGGCTTTTCTGCGGATTCTGGGCGAGAGGACGCGGCACGGTCACTGTGGAACTGGCGGGGGCCGCAGCCGAGAACGGGGTTACTTTGCCCTTGGACAGTTTCGCCATTGTCCCTGAATGGCATTTCTACCGTACCTCAAAAGTGAGCACCTGGAAGGAGGGGCGTTCCGCCAGGCTGAGTTTTGCCCCGTATGGC